>CALWXI010000238.1 GCA_944385455.1 uncultured Oscillospiraceae bacterium
GGTCTCGTCATCGCCGCGATGTTCGGGAGGCTCGACTTCGCGGCCCTGCTCGGAGGGCTGGTCAGAGCCGCCCTGCTCGGGAGCCGCCTCATCGCCGCCCTGCTCAGGAGTCTCGACGTCGCCGCCCTGCTCGGGAGCCTCGACATCGCCGCCCTGCTCGGGAGTCTCGACGTCGCCGCCCTGCTCGGGAGCCTCGACGTCGCCGCCCTGCTCGGGAGCCTCGACGTCGCCGCCCTGCTCGGGAGTCTCGACGTCGCCGCCCTGCTCGGGAGTCTCGGACTCAGGCTCGGAGGAGCCGCCGCCGAAGATTCCCTCAAAGAAGCTGGGGGCCTTCTCTACATAATAGGTGTGGGTCACCACGGTCTCGCCCGCGGCCAGACCGGTGACCATGCCGTTTTCGTCCACGGAGACGATGCTCTCGTCCCCTACGGACCACTCGTGTTCACCGTTGTCGCTGTTCTTGATGCCGGGCAGCAGCACGCTGTCGCCCACATCCAGCTCCACGGTGTCCGTACTGCTGGCCAGTACGTTGACCGGCAGCAGGCTGACGCACATGACAAATGCCATGAACAACGCCAGCATTCTCTTTCTTGCGTACGCCATCTTCTTACTCTCCTCTCATTTTGGAGATCGAAACAGCCGGCAGCAGGGGACTCAGCGTTTGCTCCCGCGCTTTGCCTCCCGGGGTTTTCGCCGTTTCGCCGTTTCACTCATTTCCGGTGCGGGCCTCTCCGCACCGCTTGCAAAGACTTGCTCTCCCGTGGGGCGGAGAGCCGACCCTTTTCATCCTTCCGCCTCTTCCTCCCTGTCCCGCAGGGCGCTGTCCATCAGCAGCGAGAGCTCCAGCACGCTGCGGAAGCTCTCTTCCCGGCCGCCTTCCAGCCACGTCACCGAACCCTGCCAGCTGGCATTCTGCCGAAACAGGATCCGCAGCAGAAACGTGCCGCGCCGGCCTTCCCGGGCCTCAAGATTCGGCGGCTTCTCCACCCGAGGCGGCGGCCTTCCGAAACTCCGCGTCACCGTGAAGGACTGCGGGAAATTCATCTGATCCAGCAGCTCCTCCACCTTCCGGAAAAACTCCAGCAGGCTGGCAAATTCCATGCCCTGTGGAAGATACGGATTATAAAATCTTCCCGAGAGCTCTCCGCGGTGATAGGCATCAATACAGACCACCGTGGCACTGTACTCATTCCCGTAGACCCGGCCTTGCATCCAGACAACACCCCCTTTCCACTAATATGTTTGCAGTATACCATATCCTGGTTACAAAGTCAGTTACAATTTTGCTTTTTGCTTTCAAAACTCTTTTATGGAAATTGCAAATTTCCCGGCAGGTTTTTGTATTTGTTGCACAAGTTTTCAAAATAAGCCGTTTTTTGTAACCGAAAACAGCCCGGCAAACGCCGGGCTGCTTCTTCCTGATTCAGATTCCCAGCCGGCGGCGCAGCTGGTCGGGATTGTCCGCGTAATCCAGCGCCGTCTCCCGGCTGATCTGTCCCCCCTGGCAAAGGGCCAGGATGGACTGGTCCATGGACACCATGCCCTCTCCGCCGCCGGAGGCAATGGCGTTGTCGATCTGGTGGGTCTTGCTGTCCCGGATCATATTCCGGATGGCCGGATTCACGTGCATGATCTCGCAGGCGGGCACCATGCCGCCGTTCTGGTCCGGCAGCAGCTGCTGGGACACCACCGTCCGCAGCACCATGCTCAGCTGCACCCGGATCTGGGGCTGCTGGGCCGGCGGAAAGGCGTCCACAATGCGGTCGATGGTGTTCACCGCCCCCTTGGTGTGGAGGGTGGCGATGACCAGGTGCCCCGTCTCCGCCGCCGTCATGGCGGTGCGGATGGTGTCGTGGTCCCGCATCTCCCCCAGCAATATCACATCCGGCGCCTGGCGCAGACAGGCCCGCAGGGCGGAGAGATAGTCCGCCGTGTCGATGGCAATCTCCCGCTGGCTGACGATGCTGCGCTGGTCCCGGTGCAGGTACTCGATGGGGTCCTCCAGCGTAATGATGTGGGCATCCCGGGTACGGTTGATCCGGTCGATGATGCAGGCCTGGGTGGTGGATTTGCCGCTGCCGGCGGTGCCGGTGATGAGCACCATGCCGTGGCCCACGTCCGCCAGCTCCATCACCGCCGGCGGGATGTGAAGGCGCTCCCAGTCGGGGATCTCAAAGGACACCACCCGCACCACCGCCGCCATGGAGCCGCGCTGGCGGTAGGCGTTGACCCGGAACCGGGCCAGCGCCGGCACCGCAAAGGAAAAATCGTCGTCTCCCCGGGTCCGGTAGCGGTCCATCGGGCGGTCCGCCAGACGATAGATCTCCTGGATGAGCCGCTCCGTATCCGGCGGGAGGACCCGCTGGCCATCCAGCGGGCGGATATGCCCGTCCAGCTTCTCACTGACGCAGCCGCCCGCCACGATGAAGAGGTCCGACGCCCGGTCCTCCACCGCCCGCTTCAAATATTCCAGCAATCCGTCCATTTCAGCACGCTCCTTTTCCTCATTCCGGAATCTGGCCGTCCCACACGTCCAGCGCCTGGTCCGCCTCCCATTGGCCCGTGGGCACCGCCTGCCATTTCAGCACCCGGTACTCCGTTCCCTCTACCTGCACCGCCACCTCCAGGGTCTGGGTATCGGAGATGGGACACTTATAATAATAGGAAGAGCCGTCCCGCTCCACACCCTCCGGCACCGTGCCGGAGCGGAGCGCGGCCAGGACCTCCTCGGCCCGGCAGTCCGCCTGATAGTAGGCGGACACTGCCTTCGCCGCCGCGTCGGAAAGCCGCCCGTCCGCCTGGACGGACGAGAGTCCCAGCAGCGCGAACACCGTCAGGCACAGCACCGCGAACATCACCAGCAGCGAGGTTCCTCCCACCGCCGGCGGACTCATCCGCTCATTCATGGACATCCACCTCCTGCCAGGCAGTCTGCAGGGTGCACAGCACCTCGCCCGCTGCCGTGTACACCGTCAGCTCCGCCCGGCCCAGCAGTTCCGTCTCCGGGCCGGGGAGGACCTCCAGCCGGTAGGCGCCCGCGTCCGGCGTCTGGCTCCACGCATCGTCCCACTCCAGGACCCAGCGGGTTCCGTCCCAGGCGCCGCCCAGGCGCCGGGCGGCCGTCTCATAGTCTCCCCGGAGGCTCTTGATGCATTCCGCCGCGTTCTGCACCTCCGCCAAGGCCCGGTCCCGGGCCGCGTCCCGCCGGGAATCGGCGCCGGCAAACACGAATACCTGCACGCACACCGCCGCCGCCAGCGCGAATACCAGCAGCATCACCAAAAGCTCCATCATGGCAAGGGGCGTTTTGCTCCTCATGACGCCGCCTCCTCTCCGCTGCGCAGATACAGCAGCCGCACCGCCGTGTTTCCCGCGGCATCGGTGATCTCCGCCGCGATGGTGTCCGGCGTCCCTCCGGCGGAGAAGGTCAGTCCGCCGGCGGCCAGCACCGCCTCCCCATCCTCCGGGGAAAACTCCCCGCCGGCCAGGGTGAACAGCTCCCGGATATAGCCGTCCCAATAGTAGATCCGGGTGACGTACGCCTCCCCGTCGATCTCCTCATGCAGCAACAGCGCGGAAGCGCCCGCGAAAGCGCCCACCTCCACCGCCCCGGCGGTGTCCCACTGGTGCACCCTGGTGGCCAAGTACTGCCCGGCGGTGCGCTGGGCGGCGGCGTCCCTGCCCCGCTGGGTGAGATCCCGGTAGACCCCCGCCCCCGTCAGCAGCACGGACAGTATGCACGCGGCAAACACCCCCACCAGCACCAGCGCCGGCAGCGCATGGATCCCTCTTTGTCGTCTCTTCTCTGTCATGGCTCTCTTTCCAAAACCGTGATGTCCGGCATCAGGTTCGAGCCGAACACCGTGTAATCCACCGCAAAGCGCTGCTCATCAATCTGCACGCCGTAATGCTCCTCCAGATACGCGAGGTCCGGAGGGTAGATCCCCTCGGCGGCATAGCACGTCACCGCCGCCCGGCGCAGCGCCTCCTCCAGCTGAAGGCGGCCCTCCCGGTCCCGGCCGGCCTCCAAATTGGAAAGCGCCGTGAAAAAGCACAGCAGCACCGCCGCAGCCGCGGCGGGCAGCAGCAGCATCACCGGGAAATGCCGTTTTTGTCTCAGGCTTTTCATGGTCTCACCCAATGGCCGCCATGATATCCATCAGCGGCAGCATCACGGAAAGCAGCACCGCGCCCACCAGCACGGAACACACCAGCACCATGGCCGGCTCCACCTGGGCCGTCCGCTCCTCCAGCGCCTGGGCGGCCTCCCGGCTCAGCCGGACGGAGATCTCCTCCATCACCGTGTCTCCCGCGCCGCTGCGCGCCCCCAGAGCCAGCAGACGGCAGGCGGAGGCGGGCAGCACGCCGGATTCCCGCATGGCGGCGGCCAGCTCGGCCCCCTCCTCCAGACGGCGGCGGCAGTCCCGGCAGCGGCGCGCCGCCTCCGGAACCTCCTCCAGAAGCCCGCCCGCCAGATCCAGCGCATCCTCCAGAGGAAGGCCGCTGCTCAGCCCCATGGCCAGGGCCTGGGCAAAGCGGGCATCCATCAGTTTCCGGGAGATACCCCGGTCCCCCCAGCGGCGGCGCCAGAGGCCCAGCACCCGCTCCCGGAACGCGCCGCTGACCGAAAAGGCGCCCAGCAGCACCGCCGCGGCCGCCAGCAGCCCGCACAGCACCGGCATGGCCGCGTCCAGCGCCCGGCCCAGGGTCAGCAGTCCTCCGGCCACGCCGGTGAGCTGCCCGCCCAGGGAGGCGTACACCTCGTTGAACACCGGCAGCACCCGGCTCAGCAGCACCACGATCACCACCAGCATCAGCACCATCAGCACCGCGGGGTACAGCAGCGCCCCCCGCAGGCGGCGGTCCATCTGCTCCCGGGCGTCGTAGTATCCGCTGAGGGCCAGCAGCGCCTCCTCCGTGCGTCCGGCCTCCTCGCCCACCTTCGTCAGGCGGGCGGCATAGGCGGGAAAGCCTCCCGCTGTCTCCATCACCCGGGACAGCGGAGCGCCTCCGTCCACCTGCCGGGCCATGTCCGAGAGCAGCGCCCGCAGGTCCGGCGCCGTCTCCTCCTCCGCCAGCAGCGACAAGCCGTCCCCCACGCCCACGCCGGCGTGGAGCAGCATGGCCAGCTCCCGGCACAGGGCGGAGATCTCCATATCACGCAGAATCTGTTGTTTCATCAGGTCATCCATCCGATCCAAAAAAAAATGGGCTTGCGGAAATCCGCAAGCCCATTTTAACCCAATCCCCCGTATTCGTAAAGGACCATTCCGTCAGTAGAGATATTTGACAGTGTAATTCTTCCCGTCTCCGATGTACTGCATGATGGACGCGCTCTGCTTTCCCGAGGAGGCAAAGGTGGGGTCCATCCGCTTCCAGGTGGTTCCGTCAAAGTACACCACGCCGTCCACCCAGCCGGTCTTTTCCGACCAGACGCTGATCCAGGCATGATAGGCGGTGCCGGCATAGCCCACCACCAGCTTGCAGGGCACGCCCTGACTGCGGAGCATCCCGGTCATCAGCGCGGCATAGTCGAAGCAGATGCCGGTCTTTTTGTCCAGCACCGTGTCCAGCACCGGCAGATACCCGCTCTGCACCGTGGCCGCCAGCTGACGGTCATACGTGATATTCTGCACCACGAAATCGTAAATGGCCGCCACCTTGTCCAGCGTCTCCGTCTTGCCGGCGGTCAGCTCCTTGGCCTTGGCCACGGTATTCACCGCCGGCTCATAGTCCACATACTGGTTGGGGCGCAGGAAGGGGGCAAACTCGTCCTTCAGCGTCACGGTGAAGGACTGGGAGAGCACGGTGGAATACTTGGTGCCGGAGACGTTTTCATAGACAACGGTCTGATAGCTGCCGTTGCCGTCGGAGAGCGGGAAGGTGGTCCAGTCCTCCCCGGCGGTGAGATTGTAAGTATAGGTGGTAGCCGGGCCCTTCACCTGGACCTTCAGCCGCTTGGTGGTGGACGCGGTATAACGCACCATCACATAGCCGTCGGCGGTATTGGAGTAGTCGATCTGGGCCTTGTCGCTGGCCTTCACCAGCGTGCCGGAGGCCACCGGCACCAGCATGGTGTCCACGGCGGGAGCGGCCGCCAGAGCCACCGCCTCGTCCTCCATATCCACTTCCTGCAGGGCCACTTCCTCCACATAGGCGGGCTCCTCTGCGGGAGCCTGGGTCTGTGTGTCCCGGCCGCATCCGGCCAGCAGCAGCGCCAGCAGCAGCGCTGATATCCGCATCTTTCTCATGGGAACCCTCCTTCCCCCCAGGGCGGTATCTCCTGATTCATTTTGATTATAGCAGAGCTTCCCCGCATTGAAAAGCAGAAAAATTATTTTTTCTGTTTTTTGTTTCAAATTTGTGGATTTTACATTTTTGTGCGTTGTAAAGCCTCCCAAATTGTGCTATATTATATGCAGTCTCTGTCAATGCACGGGGCGGCGGCCATTTTCGGCTGAAAGTCATCGGATTCTTGGGAGGCACGCAGATATGACTTGTATGGACCTCACCGTCCGGATGCTGGGTGAATTTTCCATTACTCTGGGCGATCACACCATTACGGACAACAGCAA
>CALWXI010000239.1 GCA_944385455.1 uncultured Oscillospiraceae bacterium
ACCCAAAACTGGGCGTATCAAGCAGGCACCAGAGGTTTCATCGATGTGCCCTTCAGAGGATTTTTAGGCCCTCCCTAGGAAGCGGAAGATCTGACTAGAATACTGCGCCGCCGCTTAGCAAGGCATACTATACCACGTCCTTGATAAATATACAATATTCATTGTATATACAAAGTGTGAATTTTTTGGGCCGTGCCTGTGCTTTTTGTCTGAACCCGGTACCGTCACATTCTTACACCACTTTAATGCTTTTTCCGCTACAATATTAAATATTAAACAAGCTTCCGGGAGTTTTTACTCAAATTGATGACGGACAGCCAAAGAAAGGATGCTACATTCATGACAAGCGACGCCATAGGCAAACTACTGCTCATCATCTTTTTTCTCCTGTGTTCCGCCTACTTCTCTGCTACGGAAACGGCCTTCTCTTCACTCAGCCGTACCCGCGTCCAGATGATGGCTGACCGCGGAAGCCGCGGGGCAAAGCTGGCGCTGAAGCTCTCTGAGCGGTATGACGAGCTGCTCTCCACCCTTCTGGTCGGAAACAACATCGTCAACATCGCCATCGCGTCTATCGGTACAATTCTTTTTGTCCGCCGCTTCGGCGAAGATCTGGGTTCCTCCCTTTCCACAGTGGTGGTCACAGTTGTGGTGCTTTTCTGCGGAGAAGTCACACCCAAGAGCATGGCCAAAGAGGCGCCGGAAAAGGTAGCCATTGCCTCCGCGCCGCTTCTGCGGCTTTTGATGACGGTTCTGTTTCCGGTAACATGGATCTTTGCCAAGTGGAAAGCTCTGCTGGCCCGGATCCTGGTGGTGCAGGATGACCGCAAACTGACTCAGGAGGAGCTCTTGATCCTGGTGGACGAGGTGGAGCGGGACGGCGGCATCGACAGTCAGGAACGGGAGCTGGTACGCAACGCCATTGAGTTCAACGACCTCACCGCCGAGGAGGTTCTCACTCCCCGGGTCTCCGTGGTGGGCGTTCCCGTGGATGCCGACCGGTCTGAGGCAGCGGAAGTATTTGCCAGCAGCGGCTACACCCGTCTGCCCGTCTATAAGGGCACGATTGACTGTATCGTCGGCGTCTTACATCTGAAAGATCTCTATGCGCCGGAAAACAAGGGGCTTTCCGTCAGCAGCCTGGTCAAGCCCGTGCTGAGCGTCGCCCCTGTTTCTCCCATCGGTACATTGCTGCGCCAGCTCCAGCGCACCAAAAACCACATGGCCGTGGTGGCTGACGAGCACGGCGGCACATTGGGCATCGTCACCATGGAGGACATTCTGGAAGAGCTGGTGGGTGAGATCTGGGATGAGCATGACGAGGTGCAGGAACCCATCCGGGCGCTGGGGGAAAACCGTTATCAGCTGGCGGGAGACCTGGCCCCCCAGAAAGCCTTCAGCCTCTTTGGCATCCGGGAGGAGACCGATGCCCCCACCCTGAGCAGCTGGATGATGGACGGACTGGAACGCATCCCCACAAAGGGCGACCAGTTCTCCTGTCAGGACGTGACCTTTACGGTGGAGGAAACAGAGCTGAACCGGGTCACCCGTATTTTGGCGGAAAAATAAAAGAACGGACCGCCTGTGTATTCCGCAGGCGGTCCGTTTCTGCTTGTTCAGCGATTTTTCTGGTAGATGGTCCACAGGCCGTCCATCAGGAGATACTTGTCGTAGATAATGGGATTGCGGCAATAACGGACGATCACCGGCGCATTTCCGCCGGTGGCCACCACACTGACCGCCTTGCCGGGGAATTCCCCCCGAATGCGGTCAATGATGCCGTCCAGCATCCCGGCGGTGCCGTAAACGATGCCGGCCCGCATGCATTCCTCCGTGTTCTTTCCGATGAGCACCTTGGGATGCTGGAGTGAGATGGCGGGCAGCTGGGCGGCACGGCGGCTCAGCGCCTCCAGCGATACATTCACTCCCGGCAGCAGCAGTCCGCCCTCATAATTGCGGCCCTCGGAGATCACACCGATGGTGGTGGCAGTGCCCATGTCGATGGTGACGATGGGGGGCTGAAACTTCTCCAGTGCCGCCACGGCGTCGGCCACGATGTCTGCTCCCACCTGGGTCTGCACAGAAAGACGGATGTTCAGCCCTGTCCGGACACCGGGTCCCACCACCATGGGCGGCTTTCCCAAAAGACGGGTCAGCGCCTTTTCCATCATGAAGTTCAGCGGCGGGACCACACTGCACAAAATAGCGCCGGTCACATCGGTGTAGCTGAAATGATACAGCGCGAACAGATTCATCAGATCGATGCTGATCTGGTCGGCGGTCTTCCGGCTGTCGGTATCCAGCGAAGCCAGAAACCGAAGGTTCTTCTCCCGGTCAAAAAGCCCCACCGAGGTATTGGAATTGCCTACATCTATGGCCAGCAGCATGGCACAGTGCTCCTTCCTTCTCGTCTGATCCTAATTTCTTTTATCCTAACACGACTTTTCCACCCTTGCAAGTCCCGCCAGGGATTGATATACTGGCAAAAAGATTCGAATTTGAATTAAGGAGCGTTCAGCCATGACCGGATTGAAAACCATCCCTTCCCCCCTGGGAACGCTGCTGCTGGCCTCCGATGGGGAGGCTCTCACCGGCCTCTGGCTGGAAGGCCAGACCTATTTTGCCGCCGGTGTGCCAGTGGATGCTGCGCAGCGCCCGGAACTTCCGGTATTCCTCCAAGCGGAAGCCTGGCTCACCGCCTACTTTTCCAAAGCCCCGCTGCCGCCCATGCCGCCATTGGCTCCCAGGGGCACCGCCTTCCAGTGCGCCGTATGGCAGCAGCTCGTCCAGATCCCCTATGGCGCCACCACTACCTACGGAGCACTGGCCCATGCTTTGGGCGTGTCCTCTCCCCGGGCAGTGGGCAGTGCCGTTGGACGCAACCCCATCTCCATCCTGATCCCCTGTCACCGGGTCCTGGGAGCGGACGGCAGTCTCACCGGCTACGCCGGCGGCCTGGAGAGGAAACGCTTCCTGCTGGAGCTGGAAGGAGCAGCCGCTGCCCGCCGCACGTGAAAAAGGCGCCGGAACATCCGGCGCCTTTTCTTTTTACAGGATGATGCAGATCAGCCCGCCGCTGCCCTCGTTGATGATGCGGGTCAGCGTCTCCTGGAGCTTCTTTCGGGCATCCTCCGGCATCCGCTTGAGCTTTGCCTGGAGGTCCTCGCTGACCAGCTCGTGAAAGCTGCGGCCGAAAATATTGGACTGCCAGATCTTGCTGGTGTCTCCCTCAAATTCCTGGAGCAGGTAATTTACCATGTCCTCGGACTGCTTTTCATTGCCCACGATGGGACTCACCGCCGTCTCGATGTCCGCTCGGATCATGTGGATGCTGGGGGCGCTGGCCTTCAGCCGCACCCCATAGCGGCCGCCCTGCTTCATGATCTCCGGCTCCTCCAGCTTCAGCTCATCAATACCGGGCACAACGATGCCGTACCCCTTTTCCCGCACATCCTGCAGCGCCCCCGCCACCTTGTCATATTCCGCTTTCACTGTGGCCAGCCGGGTCAGCAGGCTCATGAGATCTCCGTCGTCCGACACGGAGAAACCGGACTGCTGGGAAAGCGTATGGTAGAACAGCTCCCGTGGCAGCTGCAGCGTGGCGGCGGCCATGCCGGTGCCCAGGTCAATGGCGGTGATCTTCGCCTCGCTGATGTTCTCGCAGCTCCCCAGCGCGGCGATGACCCCCTCCACCTCCCGGATGTGGCGCAGCTGGGCTGTCCCCTGGCGTACCGCCTCGTAAAGCCCCGCTTTGATGGGATGGTCCGCCGGCAGCGCATCCACCCAGGGCGGCAGGAAGAGATCCAGCTCCTGCATGGGGAACTCATAGAGCACCGCCTTGAGGATGTCGCTCACCGCATCCTCATCCAGCTCCAGGCAGTTCACCGCGATACAGTTCACCTCGTACCGGGAGGCAATGTCCCGGACGATGGCCGATGCCCGGTCCCCCTTGGGATCCGCGGAGTTCAGCAGCACGATAAACGGCTTCCCCAGCTCCTGCAGCTCCCGGATCACTCTCTCCTCCGCCTCCAGATAGTCCTCCCGAGGGATATCCGCGATGGTACCGTCTGTGGTCACCACCACACCGATGGTGGAGTGTTCCGCGATGACCTTGCGGGTACCGATCTCCGCCGCCTCTGTCATAGGGATCTCGTGGTCGTACCAGGGGGTAGTGACCATGCGTGGCGCGTCGTCCTCATACTGGCCGATAGCCCCCCGGACCATGTAGCCTACACAGTCGATGAGCCGCACGGAAAAGGCGGCGCCGCCCTCCAGCTGAATCTGAGCCGCTTCCTCCGGAACGAACTTGGGCTCCGCTGTCATGATGGTCCGCCCGGAACCGCTCTGCGGCAGTTCATCCCGGGCCCGTTCCTTACGATAGACATTTTCGATGTTGGGGATCACCTGCGTCTCCATGAACCGCTTGATGAAGGTGGATTTTCCGGTACGTACCGGCCCCACCACCCCGATGTAAATATCTCCCGCAGTGCGGGTGGCGATATTCTGGTAGATCGTGGTATTCATAGCATCCCGTCCTTTTTCCGCTCCATAGTCATGTTCCACTGTATGTCTGCCTCTGTAAAAGTATGACGGCCCGTCTTTGTTTGTCTATTTTAAATAATAGCAACAGATGTAAAAGCGTTTTTTTAGAGGAAGATACAATTTACACAGAAAATTTAGCATGGTAAACTACTAATGAATTAAATGTGCGGGCGCGCCCCGCCGGTTTGGAGGATACATACATGAAACGGATGAAAACCATTTTTGCTCTGCTTCTGGCCCTGACCATGACGGCTTCCCTGGCTGCCTGCGGCGGCAGCGATTCCGCCGAGGAGGAGCCTGCGGCCGGCGACACCGTCGAAGAACCCGCTGCTGATAACGCCGAAGCGGCCGAGAGCGATCTCGCCTACGTCCAGGACAAGGGTACGCTGGTAGTGGGCATCACCTATTTCGCTCCCATGGACTACAAGGCGGAAGGCAGCGATGAGTGGATCGGCTTTGACGCCGACATGGCCAAGGCCTTTGCCGAAAGTCTGGGCGTCAGCGTGGAATTCCAGGAGATCACCTGGGATTACAAGGTGGAGGAGCTGAACTCCCGCGCCATCGACTGCGTGTGGAACGGCATGACGCTGGGGGAGGACGTCCTGGCCGCCATGGGCACCTCTGTTCCCTACTGCACCAATTACCAGACGCTGATTTATTTGGCAGACAGAGCCGCTGAATTTGAGGGCCTGACTTCCCTGGAGGGCTTGAACATCGCCGTGGAGTCCGGCTCCGCTGGTGAAGACGCCGCCGAGGCGCTGGGCGCCACCACCGTGCCCGTTCAGGCCCAGGCCAACGCGCTGATGGAAGTCTCCGCCGGCACCTCCGATGCCGCCGTCATCGATGTACTGATGGCCGCTGAGATGACCGGCGAGGGCACCAGTTACGCTGATCTTGCTTACAGCCTCAATCTCAATGACACTCAGGGCCTGCCCTCTGAGGAATACGGCGTGGGCTTCCGGCAGGGTTCCGACCTGGTGGATGCTTTCAATACCTTCTGGGCCGAAAAAGTGGCCGACGGCACCGTGCTGGAGACAGCTGCCACCTATGGTCTGCAGGATGCCGTGATCCTGGAGTGATCCCTTCCCCGTAAATACTCAAGGCAGAGCGCGCCCAACACGCGCTCTGCCTTTCGGCGGCTTTTGCCCCACCATCATCACCCGGAGAGGACGATACCATGATCGACTTTTTTACCTCCAGCACGTTTCAAACGGTGCTCTCGGCGCTGAACAGCGGTTTTCTCAAAACGCTGCAGCTGTTCTTCATCACCCTCATCGGCGCATTGCCTCTGGGCCTTATCATCAGCTTCGGCTCCATGAACCGCTGGGCGCCGCTGGGCTTCCTGTGCAATTCCAGCAGGCCTCCCCTGCTCAACCGTCTGCTGGGGCTGCGTCCCATCAGTCTGGTGTGCCGTCTGCTGGTATGGATCATCCGGGGCACCCCGCTGGTGCTGCAGATCATCGCGCTGTTCTATATCCCCGGCACGAAAAAATGGTTTTATTGGCCCAGCGGCGAGTCCGGACGGATGATCGCCGTATGCGTGGCTTTCATCATCAATTACGCCTGCTACTTCTCCGAGATCTACCGTGGCGGCATCCAGGGCGTTCCCCGGGGCCAGCAAGAGGCCGGCCAAGTGCTGGGCATGACCAAGGGGCAGATTTTCCGGCACATCACGCTGCTGCAGATGATCAAGCGCATCGTGCCTCCCATGTCCAACGAGGTCATCACTCTGGTAAAGGATACCTCCCTGGCCCGGGTCATCGCGCTGCAGGAGGTCATTTGGATGGGTGAGTCTTTCATGAAGGGCAACTCCGGCATCGCGGGCCTCGTCTGGCCCCTGTTCTTCACAGCAGTATACTACCTGATCTTCAGCGGCATCGTCACCGTGCTCTTGGGCAAGCTGGAAAAAAAGCTGGCCTTCTTTCAGTGAGGAGGACTCGATATGGCAGTTTTGGAAGTACATCACATCGAAAAGCATTTCGGCTCCACCCGGGTCCTGGAGGACATCAGCTTCAACCTGGAGCAGGGGCAGGCCCTGGCCATCATCGGCTCCTCCGGCTCCGGCAAGACCACGCTGCTGCGGTGCCTGAACTTTCTGGAAAAGCCCAACCAGGGCACCATCGCCGTCAACGGCGCGGTGATTTTCGACGCCGCGGACCCCGCCACCCAGCGGGAGAGCGAGGTGCGCAAGAAGCGGCTCCATTTCGGAATGGTGTTCCAGTCCTTCAACCTCTTTCCTCAGTACACAGCGCTGAAAAACGTGACTCTGGCCAAGGAGCTGCTGAGCCAGGAGCGGCCGGACTTCAAGGAGAAGAAAAAAGCCATTCTGGAGGAGATTCAGGCGGAAGGCCTGGAGCTGCTGGCCAAAATGGGCCTTTCCGACCGGGCGAACCACTACCCCAGTCAGCTTTCCGGCGGCCAGCAGCAGCGAGTAGCCATCGCCCGTGCCCTGGCCCTCCACCCGGACATTCTCTGCTTTGATGAACCCACCTCCGCTCTGGACCCGGAGCTCACCGGCTAGGTGCTGAAAGTTATCCGCTCCCTGGCGGAACAGAAGACCACGATGATCATCGTCACCCATGAAATGGCCTTTGCCCGGGATGTGGCGGACCACGTGATCTTCATGGACGGCGGCGTGATCGTGGAACAGGGCGGCGCACACCAGGTCATTGAACATCCTCGAGAGGAGCGGACCCGGCAGTTTCTGTCACGGTATGCGGAAAATTGAAAAAAACAGCGGACGGAAAAATCCGTCCGCTGTTTTTTTATGCCCGCTTTCTGGGAATCAGCAGCAGCTGCTCCCTGGGGATCTCCCCGGCCTCTCCCAACTCGTTGGCGGTGAGGATATCCGCAATGGTGGTGTTGTGAGCCTTGGCCAGATCCCAGATACTCTCCTGCCGTCCCAGGCACCGCAGCACCAGAGAGGGCTTTCCCGTAAGGTCCTTGGGCGAATCCGGGTCCAGCCGGGCCGCAGAGACACACACCCGCTTTTCCATGGCCGCCGCCTCGATGAAGAAATCCACCGGGAACCGGACCTCGATGCCGCGGTCCCCCAGACTGCACTGCACCTCCTCAGGACACAGCGCTCTGGCCGTCACCCCGCACCCCTCCGGAAGCTCCACCTGGCACGCAACGTCAATACTGCGCTCCGCCATCAAGGGGACGCCGCCCTCATCCAGATACAGGGCCCGGACGGCAGCATCTGTCCGAAGCTTGACGCTCCCGCCTTCCCGGCTCACCTGTACGGTGCTGCAGCGGACCTCCACTGTTAAAACAGAATCTGCCACCATGCCGATCTCCAGGATTTCCCGCACCGTCTGCCGCCGGGTCATGGTCTCCCGCAACGTGGTGAGGCTCAGCGGGGCGGCGTCATAGGACATCTCATAGACGGTGGAGTAGAGATCACTGAGTAGCGTCAGCTCCTGCTGCTCCCGCAGCAGCGCCGAGGCATGGAAATACAGCGTTACCGCGATCTGTCGTCCCTCCGGGTCATCTCCGTCGATCTGGATATCGGTGCCGGTGAGCTGAAGGCGGATATCCGCCTCTGATTGCTCCGCCGCACCTTCTACCTCCATAATCTGGGAAAATGGCAGTTGGGCGCTGGATGCGCCGCACTGGCCCTGAGCAGTCCGGTAAAGCAGGCTCACCGTGAACATACCCTTGAAGATCAGCTTGCTGCCCACGATCTTGCTTTCGGTCACAGTGCCGCAGGCCCGGCTGGTCAGGATCTCGACAGCCCCCTCCCGGCCCGGCGAGAGCATCATCGCCTCCGAAAATGTATAATCCTTTTCCGCGATGTGGGTCAGCAGCACGGTTCGCTGCTTTTCCTGCCGCTTCTCCACCCCCAGAGACGGTTCAGCCTCCGTATCGGAACAAACCTGCAGCGGAGCGCGCCGGTAGCCTGCCAGTGTTGTCACCAGCTTGCAGTGGGTGAATACTTTCCGAGGATTCAGCATCCGTGTCTCCAAAAATTCTGCTTCCGTGCGGGCAAAAAGATATTGGCACTCCGGCAGCGCACGGCTGTCACTCTCTGCGGTAAACGGGATGGAAAACTCCAGCATCCGAATGCCGGTCTCCCCGTCCGGAGTGTACAGGACGTTTACCCGCACCGTGCCGGAGACCTCCGCTCTGCCGTCCCGCAGCTCCCGGCTGTGCAGGAAAATGCTGCCGTCCGTGCGGATGATCCGCGCGATGTCGGGGCAGTAGTCCGGCACGATCGTCTCCGCGG
>CALWXI010000240.1 GCA_944385455.1 uncultured Oscillospiraceae bacterium
GGCTGAGAAGGGAGGACGTGAGAGTATGAATCTGAAAAAGCAGTTTATGGAGGGCCTCCTGACCCAGAACCCCGTTCTGGTGCAGGTGCTGGGCATGTGCTCCACCATGGCCATCACCACCTCCTTCTTCAACGGCCTGGGCATGGGCGTGGCCGTCATCGTGATTTTGACGCTGTCCAACGTCATCATTGCCGCCATCCGCAAGATCATCCCCGACAAGATCCGCATCGCCATGTTCATCGTGGTGATCGCCGGCTTCGTGACCATGGTGGACCTGCTGATCCAGGCCTTCGTGCCGGCGCTGGCGTCCTCTCTGGGCGTGTTCATTCCCCTGATCGTGGTCAACTGCATCATCCTGGGCCGCGCGGAGTCCTTCTCCTACAAGAACGGCATCGCCGCCTCCTTCTTTGACGGCATTTTCCAGGGCATCGGCTACACCGCCGTGCTGCTGGTCATGTGCATCATCCGCGAGTTCCTGGGCGCCGGCACCTTCGGCGGCGGCATCCTGGGTCCCGACGGCAAGGGCATCACCATTCTGCCCTCCCAGTTCCCCGCCGGCATGCTCACCCTGCCCGTGGGCGGCTTCCTGGTGCTGGGCTGCCTGATCGCAGCCATGCAGTGGGCGCTGGCACGGCCCAAGAAGAATAAGGAGGAGAGCAAATAATGGATCAGATCAATCAACTCCTGGCGATCATGCTGGGCGCCATTCTGGCGAACAACTTTATCTTCTCCCAGTTCCTGGGCATCTGCCCCTTCCTGGGCGTCTCCAAGAAGCTGGACACCGCCGTGGGCATGGGCATCGCCGTGACCTTCGTCATGGGCCTGGCCTCCGCCGTGTGCTTCCTGGTGAACAACTTCATCCTGATCCCTCTGGGCCTGGGCTACATGCAGACCGTGGCCTTCATCCTGGTCATTGCCTCTCTGGTGCAGTTCATTGAGATGTTCCTGCAGAAGTCCATGCCCTCCCTGTACACCGCCCTGGGCGTGTACCTGCCCCTCATCACCACCAACTGCGCCGTGCTGGGCGTGGTGCTGCTGAACGTGCAGAACAACTACAACTTCATTTCCTCCGTGGTCTACGGCATCACCGGCGGCCTGGGCTTCCTGCTGGCCATCGTGCTGTTCGCCAGCATCCGGGAGCGGCTGGTGTTCGCGGACTACCCCAAGTGCTGGGACGGTTTCCCCATCGCCCTGGTCACCGCCGGTCTGATGGCCCTGGCATTCATGGGCTTCTCCGGCCTGAAGATCTGGTAAGGAGGCTGGAAACATGGATGTTATGAATATTGTGTCCGCGATCGTGGTGCTGGGCGTGCTGGGCGCGCTCTTCGGCCTGGTGCTGTCCGTCGCGTCCAAGATCTTTGAGGTGAAGAAGGATCCCCGGGAAGAGGAGATCCTCAGCCATCTGGCCGGCGCCAACTGCGGCGGCTGCGGCTATCCCGGCTGCGCCGGCTGCGCCGCCGCCATTCTGGCCGGCGAGGCGCCTGTCACCGCCTGCGCCCCCGCCGGCGCGGAGAACGCCGCCGCCATCGCCAAGATCATGGGCCAGGAGGCTCCCACCGGCGAGCGTCAGGTGGCCTTCGTCCGCTGCAACGGCGGCACCAACGCCAAAAAGCGCTTTGAGTATGTGGGCGTGAAGGACTGCATGGCCGCCACCAAGGTGGCCGCCGGTCCCCTGGAGTGCAGCTTCGGCTGCCTGGGCTTCGGCTCCTGCGTGGCCGCCTGCCAGTTCGGCGCCATGTCCATCGGTCCCAACGGCACCGCCGTGGTGGGCCCCGACAAGTGCACCGCCTGCATGGCCTGCGCCGCCGCCTGCCCCCGCAAGCTGATCGTCTCCGTCCCCGCCTCCAAGAAGGTCCACGTGGCCTGCGCCAACCAGGACAAGGGCAAGGCCGCCATGAGCGTGTGCGCCAACTCCTGCATCGGCTGCGGCCTGTGCCAGAAGGAGTGCAAGTTCGACGCCATCCACGTGGTGAACGGTGTGGCCGTCATCGACTACGACAAATGCAAGGGCTGCAAGGTGTGCACCAAGGTCTGCCCCCGTGACGCCATCCTCCCCGTGGCCACCGCCGAGGAGAAGGAAAAGTACAAGGCCATCAAGAAGGCCCAGGCTGAAAAGGCCAAGGCCGCTGCGGAGGCCAAGGCTGCCGAGCCCAAGGCGTAAGCGTCCCCGCAGATCCATCACGAAACGATCCCCCGGCCGGAGGCCGGGGGATTTTTTTCTTGCGTTTTCCCCGCCGGTGCGCTATCATGCTAACCAAAAGGCAGAGTAGGCGCGCACGTGTGAAATAGTGCCGGAAAAACGGGGAGTTGTTTTCCGGACGAAAGGGCATGAGCCTTGCAGTGTGCGCGCCGCATCCCGCTGCCGCATGTGGGAACCAGAGATCTTCCTTTGTGCGGCATATCCGGTCACGGACTGCCGAAACACAAAAGGAGGTTTTTTTTATGTCTCTGTATCCCCATCCCCTTGCCCCCGGCTACTGGCGGGAGGCGCTCCGGAGCTTCCGCAGCCTGCGGTCGGTGGCGTTCTCGGCGGTGATGATCGCCGCCTGCGTCGTCCTCTCCCGCTTCTACATCCCGCTGCACGAGTCCCTGAGCCTCAGCGTCACCTTCCTGGCCAGGGCCCTGTGCGCCCTGGTGTGCGGGCCCCTGGCGGCCATGGTGTTCGCCGTGGCGGAGGACACCCTGAGCTTTTTCCTCTCCTCCGGCGGCTATCCCTATTTCCCCGGCTACGCCCTGACCACCCTGCTGGGCTGCCTGACCTACGCCCTTTGCTTCTACCGGGCCAGGATCACCTGGCGGCGGATCATCCTGGCCAAGACCCTCACCAACCTCCAAAACGTCTTTCTGGGCTCCCTGTGGAGCGCCATGCTCTACGGCAAGGGCTACCTCTACTACATGGGTACCAGCGCCGTGAAGAACCTCATCTATCTGCCCTTCCAGATCCTGATGCTGGCCCTGGTGCTGCGGTATGTGCTGCCGCCGCTGCAGCGGCAGGGACTGGTGCCCCGGCAGCTGCCCGACGGGAAGATCACCCTGTGAGCGGGGGGATGACCGGGCCGGAGGCCATCGCCTACATCCACGCCCATCAGTGGCAGCGGCATGCCCCGGGGCTCCACCGGATGCGGGCGCTACTCCAGGCCCTGGGAGATCCCCAGAAGCAGCTGAGGTTCGTCCATGTGGCGGGCACCAACGGCAAGGGCAGCACCTGCGCGTGCATCGCCTCCGTGCTCCAGGCTGCGGGCTACCGGGTGGGTCTCAATACTTCCCCGTACCTCCTCACCTTCCACGAGCGCATCCGGGTGGACGGGGAGCTGATCTCCGACGAGGCCCTGGGGGAGCTGACGGAGGAGGTCCGCTCCGCTGCCGAACCCATGGCGGAGCATCCCACGGAATTTGAACTCATCACCGCCGTGGCCTTCCTCCACTTCCTGCGCAGCCGGTGCGACCTCGTGGTGCTGGAGGCGGGCCTGGGGGGCGAAAAAGACGCCTCCAATGTCATCGACGCCCCGGAGGCGGCGGTGATCACCGCCCTGGGACTGGACCATACCGCCCAGCTGGGCCCCACCCTGACGGACATCGCCCGGGCCAAGGCGGGCATTCTCAAGCCGGGTACCGCCGCCGTCAGCTACGGCGGCTGTCCCGAGGCGGACGCGGTGATCCGGCAGGCCTGCCGGGAGAGGGGCATCCCCCTCCGGGAGGTGGATTTCTCCCGGCTGACGGTCCATGCCCTCTCCCTGGACGGCGCCCGGTTCGACTTTGCCCCCTGGCGGGATCTGACGCTGCCCCTGGCGGGGGCGTATCAGGTCCGCAACGCCGCCACGGCCCTGACATCCCTGGAGGTGCTGGCGGACCGGGGCTGGCGCGTTCCGGAGGCGGCGGTGCGGCGGGGCCTGGCCGCCGTTCGGTGGCCGGGCCGCTTCGAGGTGCTGCGCCGGAACCCCACGGTATTGCTGGACGGCGCCCACAACGCCCACGGCATGGCCGCCGCGGCGGAAAGCCTGGAGCGGCTCTTTCCGGGACGGAAGCTGACCTTCGTGCTGGGCATCCTGGCGGACAAGGACGTGGAGCGGATGCTGGATCGGGTGGTCCCGCTGGCCCGGCGGGTGTACACGATCCGGCCGGACAGCCCCCGGGCCCTGCCGGCGGAGGCGC
The DNA here is from genome assembly GCA_944385455.1 of uncultured Oscillospiraceae bacterium. Lineage (GTDB taxonomy): Bacteria > Bacillota > Clostridia > Oscillospirales > Oscillospiraceae > Oscillibacter. The sequence continues at coordinate 4,153 of CALWXI010000240.1, forward strand.
TGGCGGACCTGCTGCGGCGGCGGGGTGCCGAGGCCGTATCCTGCGGCAGCGTGGGGGAGGCCATGGATGCCGCCGCGGCCTTCGCCGGGCCGGAGGGCACGGTGTGCGCCCTGGGGTCGCTGTACGCTGCCGCGGCGGTGCGGCGGGCGGCGGCGCCGGAAGCGCGGTGAAGTACGGGACGAAAGCGGGGGAGACCCCGCTTTTGCCGCGCTTCGGGGCGGGCGTGTCCCGCCGGGCATGGAGAAAATTCAAAAAACCGTTCCCTTTTGTTTACAATTTGTTTATATCCATCCATTGACATCCGGGAGCGCTGGTGGTAAACTCGCTTTAGCACTCCGGGGAAGAGAGTGCTAAAGCATTTCCCGCACGGAAGGAGCAGAGGAAGCAACGTGGAACTGACGGAACGAAAACGGCAGATCCTCAAGGTGGTGGTGGAGGATTACATCCACACCGCGGAGCCGGTGGGCTCCCGGACCATCGCCGGCCGCATGGGCGGCAGCGTCAGCTCCGCCACCATCCGCAACGAGCTTGCGGACCTGGTGGAGATGGGCTATCTGGAACAGCCCCACACCTCCGCCGGGCGGGTCCCTTCCCCCAAAGGCTACCGCCTCTATGTCAACGAGCTGATGGAGCGCCAGAAGCTCTCCATCGACGAGACGGAGAAGATCAACCAGTCCCTTCACGTGAAGATGGAGGAGCTGGACCACCTGCTGGCCCAGGCGGGCCGGGCGGTCAGCGCCTTTGTCAAGTACCCGGCCTATATCACCGCCGCCAGCCGCCGGCACGTCACCGCCAAGCGGTTCGACCTGCTGCCGGTGGATGAGCACAAGTGCATCGTGGTGATGATGATGAGCGACAGCCGGGTGCGCAGCCAGCTGCTGCGCATGCAGCTCAAGGTGGATCTGGAGCAGCTGCCCGCCCTGGTGACGCTGCTCAACAGCCACTTCACCGCCGTCTCCGCAGATGAGATGAACCAGCGGCTCATGAACGTGGCCGAACAGGTGCCGCCCCAGCTTTTTTTGCTGCTCTCCCAGGTGATCGCCTACGCGGCGGACGCTCTGGACGAGGCGGGGCAGCGGGAGATCGTCACCGCCGGAGCCCGGGCGCTTTTGAAGCTGCCGGAGTTCCGGGACGCCGACAAGGCCCACCAGCTCATGAGCTTTCTGGCCGACAGCAAGGAAAAGCTGCCCATGCCGGAGGAGGAGCCCATGAAGATCCTCATCGGTCCGGAGAACGTCAGCGAGGCGCTCCAGGACGCCAGCGTGGTGGTGGCAAGCTATGATATCGGAGACGACATGCGGGGCCTCATCGGCGTGGTGGGCCCCACCCGGATGGATTACGCCGCCGTGGCCGCGCGGCTCTCCGGCTTCGCCGCCGGACTGACGCGGCTTTTTGAAAAACAGGAATTACCCCCCAAGGAGGAAGGCAAGGAATGAGCGAAGAGAACAAGCAGCCTCTGGAGGAAGAAGAGGCCCGGGCGCCCCAGCAGGAGACGGCGCCGGAAGCGGCGGAGCAGCCCGGCGCGGAGCCGGAGAAGGCCGCCAAGCCCAAGAAGAAAAAGGAAAAGGGCATCACCTTTACCCGGGAGCAGGTGGAGCAGATGGAGCTGGCCGCCAAGCAGCTGGAGTCCGTGAAGGACCAGTTCGTCCGCCTCACCGCCGAATACGACAACTACCGCAAGCGCACCGCCAAGGAAAAGGACACCATCTACCAGGATGCCAAGGCCGACACCGTCAAGGCGTTCCTGGCCGTCTACGACAACCTGGAGCGGGCCGTGGCCAGCGGCGGCGACGAGGATTCTCCCCACAAGAAGGGCCTGGAGATGATCTTCGCCCAGTACAAGGAGATCCTGGAAAAGCTGGGCGTCACCGAGATCCCGGCCCAGGGCCAGCCCTTTGATCCCGAGCGGCACAACGCCGTCATGCGCATCGACGATGACTCCCTGGGGGAGAACACCGTCTCCCAGGTGTTCCAGGCGGGCTTCATGCTGGGCGGCAAGGTCATCCGCCACGCCATCGTGCAGGTGGCCAACTGAATCTGCGTATCATAGAAAACATTTTTCTTTCAATATAGGAGGAACCAATTATGTCTAAAGTCATCGGTATCGATCTGGGCACCACCAACTCCTGCGTGGCCGTCATGGAAGGCGGCGAGGCAGTCGTCATCCCCAACGCCGAGGGCAACCGCACCACCCCCTCCGTCGTGGCCTTCTCCAAGACCGGCG
>CALWXI010000241.1 GCA_944385455.1 uncultured Oscillospiraceae bacterium
ACGGCGGAGTGGATGGCATAGGCAAAGTCGATGGGGGTGGCGCCGGCGGGCAGGTTCTGCACGTCGCCGTTGGGGGTGAACACGAACACCTCGTCGGAGAACATATCCACCTTCAAAGAGTGGATGAAGTCCTCGGCGTCGGCGCCCTCCTGGTTCTCCAGCAATCGCCGGACCCATTCGTAGCGGCCCTCGGTGCCGGCGCCCTGGCCGTTTTGCTTGTACTTCCAGTGGGCGGCCACGCCGTACTCGGCGATCTCGTGCATCTCCCGGGTACGGATCTGCACCTCGAAGGGGATGCCGTCGCCGCCCATGACCGTGGTGTGCAGGGACTGGTAGCCGTTGGGCTTGGGGGTGCCGATATAGTCCTTGAAGCGGCCCAGGATGGGTTTGTAAATGTCGTGGACCACGCCCAGGACATTGTAGCAGTCCCCCACGGTGTCCACGATGACCCGGAAGGCAAAAAGATCGAAGATCTCGTTGAGGGACTTGTTCTGGTTGAACATCTTGCGGTAGATGGAATAGGGGTGCTTCACCCGGCCGTAGACCACATGGGAGATGCCCAGCTGGGTGAGGCGCTGGTCGATCTGGTCCTGGGTGCGGCTCATGAAGGCGTCGTACTCCTGACGCTTGGAGTCCAGGTTCGTCACGATCTCCTCATAGCCCACCGGGTCCAGATATTTCAAGGAGAGATCCTCCAGCTCCCACTTGATGCGCTGCATGCCCAGGCGGTGGGAGATGGGGGCGTAGATCTCCATGGTTTCCAGGGATTTCTGCTTCTGCTTGGCGGGGGACTGGTACTCCATGGTGCGCATGTTGTGGAGCCGGTCGGCGATCTTGATGAGAATGACCCGGATATCCTTGCTCATGGCGATGAGCATTTTCCGCAGGTTCTCCATCTGCTCGTCTTCCTTGGTGGCATACTGGATCCGGGTCAGCTTGCTGACGCCCTCCACCAGGTCGGCGATGGTGGGAGAGAAGAGCTTGGCTACCTCTGCGTGGGTGGCTGGGGTGTCCTCGATGACGTCGTGAAGCAGGGCGGCCTCGATGGACTCACTGTCCAGCTTCAGCTCCTCCGCCACGATCTGGGCCACTGCCAGAGGATGGATGATATACGGCTCGCCGCTTTTGCGCTTTTGTCCCTCATGGGATTTTTGCGCGAAGTCGAAGGCGGCGCGGATGCGGGCGAAGTCCGCGGAGGGGTTGTAGCTCCGCACGGTCTTTTCCAGCAGCTCGTATTGTTCCTGAATCGTCATGTGCGATCACCTCGGTTCCGATTGACGGCTCCCCCGTGGAGCCGGACCAGGTACGGGCAGGCGGTGAGATCCACCTTGCCCTGCATGGGATTGAGATGCAGCACCAGCCGGCCGTCCCGCACCGTCATGGTGAGGAGGCCCCGCTCGTGGAAGACCTCCAGCGCCAGCGCCGAGCGCAGGAAGTTCTCACTGCCGCCGGACTCGGCGGCGGCTTCCGCCGCCAGGCGCCGCAGGAAGGGCAGACGGTCCGTCTCCAGCTTTCCGCAGCGCAGCAGCCGCTCCAGCACCCGCCAGTAGGGCACCAGCTGCTCCCGGGTGGCCTGGAGGCGCACCGCCTCCTGGGCGGTGAGGGCGCCGCCGCTGAGCAGCCGCTCCAAAAGCAGCAGGTCCTCCGCCTGGTGGCGGCTGGGAGTGAGGGAGGGGCGCACGTCGATGAGCTGGAGCTGCAGCGTGGTGCTGCCCCGGAAGGTATTGGTCTGCAGATAGAAGGCCGCGTCCACCCGGGCGCCGGCCCGGACGCCGCATTCCGCCTCCGTTACGGAGAAGAAGATGGCGTCAAAGCGGCAGGGTCCCTTGCTGAGGTGGAGCTTCAGATGCCGCCCCTGCCCCACGGGCTGGACGGAGTCCACCATGGCTCCCAGCAGGGCGAACACGGGCCGGGGATTCCCGGCGCCGTAAGGCTCCAGACGGCTCAGCTCCTCCACCTCGGAAAGGGTCACCGCTCCGGGGCAGGCGATGGGGGCGTCCACCTCCAGGGAGGGCACCGGCAGCTGCCCGCCGCAGGTCTCCCGCACATAGCGGTTCATCCGGGTGCGGAAGGCATCGATGTTCTCCTCGGGAATGGTGAAGCCGGCGGCCAGCTCGTGGCCGCCGAAGCCTGTGAGAAGGCTCTTGCAGGACTCCAGGGCGGCAAAGAGATTGAACCCGCCGTAGGACCGGCAGGAGCCCTTGCCCACGCCGTCCTTGAGGTGGATCATGAAGCTGGGACAGGAGTATTTTTCGCTCAGGCGGGAGGCCACGATGCCCACCACGCCCTGATGCCAGTGCTCGCTGGAGAGCACCAGGGCGCTGCGCTCCTCGCTGCGCAGATGGGAGATTTTCTCCGAGGCGTCGGCGCAGATGGCCTGTTCCACCGCCTGGCGCTCCCGGTTCAGATCGCACAGCTCCCGGGCCAGAGCTTCCGCCCGCAGGGGATCATCGGTTTCCAGCAGGTCCGCGGCCAGGTCCGCCGCTCCCATGCGCCCGGCGGCGTTGATCCGGGGAGAGAGGACGAAGCCGATCTGGATGGAGGTGATGGGCTTGCCCAGAAGGCCCGCCTCCTTCAAAAGGGCGTGGATGCCCACGAAGTCCGTGTGGGGCAGGGCCGCCAGGCCGCAGGAGACGATGGTGCGGTTCTCCCCCTCCATGCGCATCACGTCGGCAACGGTGCCGATGGCGGCCAGGGTGCAGTACCGGGCGAAGAGGGCGTCCTCCCGGCTCTGGCCGCCCAGCGCCAGCACCAGCTTCAGTGCCACACCCACGCCCGCCAGGTGCTTGAAGGGATACGGGCAGTCCGGCCGGTGGGGGTCCACCACCGCGGCGGCGGCGGGGAGCTGTTCCTTGCACTCATGGTGGTCCGTCACCACCACATCCATGCCCAAGGAGGCGGCATAAGCCACCTCCTCGTTGCCGGTGATGCCGCAGTCCACGGTGACCATCAGCGTGGCCCCCTGGTCCCGCAGGGCGCGGATGGCGTCCCGGCTGAGGCCGTAGCCGTCCTCGATGCGGCGGGGGATATAGCGCAGGCACCGGGCACCGCAGCTTTTCAGATAGTCCATCAGCAGCACCGTGGAGGTGATGCCGTCCACGTCGTAGTCTCCGAACACGGCGATGGTTTCCCCATCCGCAATGGCCCGCTGGATCCGGTCCACCGCCTTATCCATGTCCCGCATGAGCATGGGAGACAATGTCAGCGTCCGTTCCCGGTCCAGGAACTCCGCCGCGGCCTCCGGTGTGGAGATCCCCCGGGCGGAGAGGACCGTGGAGAGCAGATACGGATATCCGGCGCTTTGGAGAAGGGCCACGTCCTGTTCCCGGGGGGTGCCGATGTTCCACTTTTGAAATTTCACGGGACGCCGCTTCCTTTCCTGCGCGATTCGCATAACAATCCATGATAACTATCCAATTATAGCAGAAACAGCGGAGAAGGTAAAGAAGAAAGTGCCTGAAAATCACCGTATTTCAGGCTGTCCGGCGGCCTTCGACAGGAAGGGTTTGACGGACAGGGGAGATTTTGGTACAATAGCCGGACAAGAAGCGCCCAAAAGGAGGGAAAACCATGATGAAACGATCTCTGCGGCGTATGCTCTGCTGCCTGGTGCTGTGCGCCTCTCTGCTTTCCTGGGCGGCGGCGCCGGCCGCCGCTGTATCCGGATTTTCCGATGTGCCCGACTCTCACTGGGCGGCGGATTCCATCCGCCGCTGTGCCCAGCTGGGATTTCTCCAGGGGGAGACGGCCACCCGCTTCGGCGTGGGGCATCAGATGACCCGGGCCGCCTTCACTGTGGCACTGAGCCGCTTTTTCGGCTGGAAGGCTCCTGCCGGTGCCCAGAGTGTCTATGACGATGTTCCCACCGGTGCCTGGTACGCCTCCGCCGTGGCGGCGGCCTACACCGCCGGCGCGCTGACGCTGCAGAGCAGTGAATTCCGGCCTGGCGATCCCATTACCCGGGAGGAGGCGGCGGTGATGCTGGTGCGGGCCCTGGGTTACGGCACCATCGCGGGTCTGGCCCAGGACCTGGACATGCCCTTCCGGGATGTCACCAGCAACGCCGGGTATATTGCCGTGGCCTATGAGCTGGGACTGGTCAGCGGCACCTCCGCCACGGCTTTCTCCCCGGAGCGCACCGTCACCCGGGAACAGGCGGCGGTGATGCTGATGCGGCTGTACGACGGCCTCCACGCCGCAAGCCCGGGACGGGTGGGCATCGCAGACTCCGCTGACGAGCTGACGGACCTTGCGGGTTATGAGGCCGTGGCGGTGGCCGCCGGCCGTCTCATCTATCAAAACGGTACGGCCCAGTTGGTGTGGACCCTGGACGAGGAGGTCCGGGAAGCCGTGGCGGGGGCGGCGGAGGCCGCCGGAGCGCAGGTACTGCTGTATGTCAGCGCCACGGAAAACATTCTGCGGAGCACGGCGTCGGAGACGGCGGCACAGCTGGCCCAGGCCGTGGAGAGTCAGGGCTGGGACGGAGTGTTCCTGGACGTGGCGCAGGCGGCCACCTCCGCCAACCGCAAGGCCATGACCGCTGTGGCTGCGGCGGTGTCTCAGGCCATGGGGGACCGCCTCTTCTACCTGATGGCGGAGGCTCCGGCCTGGAGCGGGACGGCGTATGACGGCTACGACTACGCGGCCCTGGCAGAGGCGGCGGACCGGCTGGTGCTGCGGGTGGCGGATCACGACGAGAAGCTTGGCACCTTCCGGGCCGCGCCGCTGGACCCGCTGGAGGAGGTCTACTACGCCCTGGCCAGCCTGCGGGATCAGGCGGAGAAGGTGTCGCTGCTGATCACCACCACCGCCGGCGTGTGGACCGCCGGCAGCCGGGACGCGGACATTTCCGGCGCCCAGGCGGCCCGGCTCCAGAAGCAGTCCGGGCTGGAGAGCTACTTCTCCAGCCGCTACGCCTGCGACTATCTCACCGGTACCGTGGACAAAAAGGACACGGTGGTCTGGTATCTGGGCGCGGAGGCCGTGGCGGAGCGGGTGCGGATGGCGGCCTTTTTCGGCGTGGACCAGGTGTGCCTGAGCAGCCTCAACGGCCTGTGGCCCGGTGTGGAAGCGGGTCTTGCGTGAGGACGGAAAAAAGCCCCCATCCCGGTCGGGATGGGGGCTTGAATGTTCTAAAGTGATGTGCCTCAGAGGTATTTCTGCATGCCCTCGGTGGCAAGAGAGGTGTCGGCGCTGATGGTGACGGTGAACTTGATGCCGTTCTTCTCGCCGAAAGAATCCAGCCAGTCCAGGAAGACCTCGGTGTCCTTGTTGACTTCCTGACCCACTGTTTTGCAGAGGTTGTCGATGAACACGTGGGAGATGTCGTAGTTGCCTGCGTACAGGCCGCTGATGAAGCCGCGGAAGAGATCGTAGCTGCTGAGCTTGTACTCGTTGGCATCGATCAGGCGGATGTGATAGTGGATATCGTACGTCATGTTGCGGTTGGCCTCGATGCAAACCACGTTGCCGGGCTCGTCCTTTGCCGCATTGTTGATCAGTTCGATGAGCTGCTTGGTCTTTCCGGAACCCTTGACGCCCATAATCAGTCTGACCATAGTGAATCACTCCTGTCTGTTAGAATTGCCGAAAGGAATAAAAGGGGCGGTGCTGTTGTGCTAAGGATATCATAAGCGCGGGGAAAAAACAATGCAAAAAAGCAAATTCAAAGTTTGTTTATAATGCAGCTTGACAGCCGGAGACTGAAAAAGTGAAAAAAACAGGGCGGCACTCAGGTGCCGCCCTGCGTTTCCGACTGGGAACAGGTGGAAAATTATTTGGCCAGCTTGGCTTCCAGCGCGGCCTTGCGGTCCTCATAGCCGGGCTTGCCCAGCAGCGCGAACATGTTCTTCTTGTAGGCCTCCACACCGGGCTGGTCGAAGGGGTTCACCTCCAGCAGGTAGCCGGAAAGGCCGCAGGCGTACTCAAAGAAGTAGATGAGCTGGCCCAGATCCTCGGCGGACTTGCCGCCGGCCTCCACGATCACGTTGGGCACGCCGCCTTCTGTGTGGGCAAGAAGGGTGCCCTCCATGGCACGGTCCCGGATGAAATCCATGGACTTGCCGGCCAGGAAGTTCAGCCCGTCGCCGTCGTCCTCATCCCGGGGGACATACAGCTGGCAGCCGGACGCGCCCAGACGCACCACGGTCTCAAACATCACCCGCTGTCCCTGCTGGATATACTGGCCCATGGAGTGCAGGTCCGCGGTAAACTCCACGCTGGCGGGGAAGAGACCCTTGCCCTCCTTGCCCTCGCTCTCGCCGTAGAGCTGCTTCCACCACTCGCTCATGAAGCGGAAGGCGGGATCGTAGCAGGCCAGCAGCTCGATGGGACGGCCGGCCTCGTAGAGCGCGTAGCGCACGGCGGCATAGCGCCAGGCGGGGCAGTCATAGGAGGGATTGGCGCACACCTCCATCATCTGAGCGGCGCCGCGCATCAGCGCCTCGATATCCACGCCTGCCACGGCAATCGGCAGCAGGCCCACGGCGGTGAGCACGGAGTACCGGCCGCCCACCTCGTCGGGCACCACGAAGGTCTCCCAGCCCTGGGCGTCGGCCAGGGACTTCAGTGCGCCCCGGGCCTTGTCGGTGGTGGCGTAGATCCGCCTGCCGGCCTCCTCATGGCCGTACTTCTTCTCCAGAGCTTCCCGGAAGAAGCGGAAAGCCACGGCGGGCTCGGTGGTGGTGCCGGATTTGGAGATGACATTGACGGAGAAGTCCACGTCGGCGATGAGATCCAGGACCTCCTGCATGGAGTCGGCGGAAAGACCGTTGCCCACGAAGTAGACATTGGGTGTGGATTTCTTCTTCAGGTTGTAGTTGGGGGAGCACAGGCAGTCGATGACGCCCCGGGCGCCCAGGTAGGACCCGCCGATGCCGATGACCACCAGGGCCTGGGAATTGGCCTGGATGCGCTTGGCGGCGGCCTGGATGCGGGCGAACTCCTCCTTGTCGTAGTCCCGGGGCAGGTGTACCCAGCCAGTGAACTCGGCGCCGGCGCCGGTGCCGTTTTGCAGCTTTTCATGGGCGTCCTTCAGGCGGGGGGCCAGGGCGTCCTCATAGGGATCGGGCAGGAAGCTCTGCATTTCAAACAACTTGACATCCAACATGATTCTGAATCGTCCTTTCCTTTTCTCTCCGGGCGGGGCCGGAAATTTCATCCGCGTATGGACACAATGCACGAAACATCGTCCGGGTACACTGGTAAAAGTATAGCAGTTTTGCATGGAAACAGCAAGGGGAAACCGGCGCCGGGCCGCCGAAAAGCAGGCGCCGTCTTTGGGTTAATCTGACAAAAATGCGGTCCGCAGCAGCCGCAGCAGCAGCTGGCCGTAGGTGATGCGGGGCACGCTCTCTCCAGCCACCAGATCCAGCTCCGCCACCACCTCTTCCCCGGCGGTGACAGTCAGCGTTCCAAGCCGGTCTCCGGCGGACACCGGCGCCTCTGCGGACTCCGCCAGAGCCACAGACTGGGAGAGGGCTCCGGCCCGGGCCTTTTCCAGCAGCAGCGTCCCGGTCCCCTCCGCCAGTACCGGCTGCACCGTGGCCTGAGTTCCCAGGTTCACGGGAATGGGCGGCAGCGCCGTCTCCGGCGTCACGCGGCAGAGGGTGTACCCGGCAAAGCCCTCGTTGAGAAGGGCCTTGGCGTCTTCGAAGCGGGCATCCGAGGTGGCGCCCTTCATGATGACGGCGATGAGCTCCATGCCGTCCCGCTCCGCCGTGGCGGAGAGACAGTAGAGCGCGGAGTCCGTGGAGCCGGTCTTGAGGCCCGTGGTGCCCTCATAGAAGCGCACCAGCTTGTTGGTGTTCACCAGCTGAGAAGCGCCGTTTCGGAGGGAGTCCATCCAGATGGTGGTATAGCGGCGGATATCCGGATGGCGGAGGATCAGCTCCCGGCTCATCAGAGCGATGTCGTAGGCGGAGGTGACGTGGCCCTCGGCGGGGAGGCCCGTGGCGTTGCGGAACACGGTGTCCGCCATGCCCAGCTCCGCCGCCCGGGCATTCATCCGCTCCACAAAGGCCGCTTCGCTGCCGGCGATCTGTTCCGCCAGCGCCACGGCGCAGTCGTTGGCGGACACCACGCATACCGCCTTGAGCATCTCATCCACCGTCATCTGTTCCCCTTCCTTCAGCCAGATCTGGCTGCCGCCCATGGAGGCGGCGTGGGCGGAGGTGGTGACCACGGTGTCATAGGTCAGCTGACCGCTGTCAATGGCCTCCATGGTCAGCAGAATGGTCATGACCTTGGTAACGCTGGCGGGTTCCAGCTGCTGGTGTTCTCCCTTGGCGAAGAGGACGGTGCCCGTTTCCTTCTCCATCAGCAGGGCCGACGGCGCCGCCACCTCCACGGCCCGGGCGCTGGTGCCCAGCATCAGCACCGCACACACCAGGACAATTAGCTTTTTCATGATGGTCCCTCCTTGCAGCAATGCTACACTCTATGCCTCCGGCGGGGGAAATATGCGGACACGCCATTTTTCGTGTTGCATTTTCCGGAGGAATCTGCTATAATGCGTTCCAGACCGCTGATGCGGCTGTAGTTCATCGGTAGAACGGCAGCTTCCCAAGCTGCATAGGTGGGTTCGACTCCCATCAGCCGCTCCATAAAAATGGCCACACCAGAAGGTGTGGCCATTTTTATGGGCCCCGCGGGGGCCTGCCGCGGAAACAGGGAAGACATGGATTTTTGTGAAATTTGTGGCATTCCCGGCTTGTTTTCTCCGGCAATTCTCATTATAATGGAGGCAAGCGCTTCCCCCAATGGGGTAAGAATACGGCGAACACACGGAAAATAGGAGGAATGTAGCTATGAATGATGTCCTGCAGCAGATCTTCAATATCGGCATCATCCCTGTCATCGCCATTGAGGACGCCGCCCAGGCGGTGCCGCTGGCCAAGGCTCTGGTGGCCGGCGGCCTGCCCGCCGCTGAGGTGACCTTCCGCACCGCCGCCGGCGAGGAGGCCATCCGCCGCATCGCCGCCGAGGTGCCGGAGATGCTGGTGGGCGCG
>CALWXI010000242.1 GCA_944385455.1 uncultured Oscillospiraceae bacterium
CTTTCACAAATCAGGTAGCTCTTTATCTTTGGAATAATGAAAACTGTTGCCAAATCGTTGCCACGGAGGGCCTTAACCTCTCAAAAACCCAGTCATATCAGGCTTTTCCGGGCCTCTGAAATCATTCCCACTCGATTGTAGCAGGCGGCTTGCTGGTGATGTCGTAGACGATGCGGTTGATATGGGGGACTTCGTTGACGATGCGGACGCTGACCCGGTCCAGCACGTCGTAGGGAATACGGGTCCAGTCGGCGGTCATGAAGTCGCTGGTGGTGACGGAGCGCAGGGCCAGCGTGTAGTCGTAGGTCCGGCCGTCGCCCATGACGCCCACGGAGCGCATGTTGGTCAGCACCGCGAAATACTGGTTCATGGTGCCCTCCAAATGGGCCTTGGCCACCTCATCCCGGAAGATGAAGTCCGCCAGACGCAGCATGTCGGCCTTTTCCTTGGTGATGTCGCCGATGATGCGGATGGCGAGCCCCGGACCGGGGAAGGGTTGGCGCATCACCAGGTACTCCGGCAGGCCCAGTTCCCGGCCCAGCTGACGGACCTCGTCCTTGAAGAGCATCCGCAGAGGCTCGATGATCTCCTTGAAGTCCACATAGTCGGGCAGGCCGCCCACATTGTGGTGGCTCTTGATGACGGCGGCGTCGCCGGCGCCGGATTCGATGACGTCGGGATAGATGGTGCCCTGGACCAGATAGTCCACCGCGCCGATCTTCTTGGCCTCCGCCTCAAAGACCCGGATGAACTCCTCGCCGATGATCTTGCGCTTGCGCTCCGGTTCGCTGACACCGGCCAGCTTGATGAGGAACTGATCCTCGGCGTTGACCCGGACGAAGTGGATGTCCCACTTGGAGAAGGCGGCCTCCACCTCGTCGCCCTCGTCCAGGCGCATGAGCCCGTGGTCCACAAACACGCACGTCAGCTGGCTGCCCACGGCCTCGGCAACCAGAGCTGCCGCCACGGAGGAATCCACTCCGCCGGAGAGGGCCAGCAGCACGCGGCCGCCGCCCACCTTCTCCCGGATGGCGCGGATGGCGGTCTCCTTGTAGTCTCCCATGGTCCAGTCGCCCTTGGCGCCGCAGACCTCATAGAGGAAGTTGCGGATCATGTCTGTGCCGTGCTGGGTGTGGTTCACCTCGGGATGGTACTGCACGCCGTAAAAACCCCGAGTCTCGTCGCAGATGGCCACATTGGGACAGGCGTCGGACCGGGCCGTCAGGGCGAAGCCATCGGGCACCTTTTCCATATAGTCGCCATGGCTCATCCAGGTGATGCCCTGTTCGGGCAAGCCCTTGAAAAGCTTGCAGTTGGTGTCGAAATAGGTCTCGGTCTTGCCATACTCCCGGGCAGAGTCGTCAGTGGCGGCTACGACCCGCCCCCCCAAATTGTGGGCGATGAGCTGACAGCCATAGCAGATGCCCAGAATGGGAATGCCCAGGCGGAAGATCTCGGGATCGGCCTGGGGAGAGGCGGGGTCATAGACGCTGTTGGGGCCGCCGGTGAAAATAATGCCGATGGGATTCATGGCGCGGATGGCCTCAATGGAGGTGGTATAGGGCTTCACCTCGCAGTATACGCCGCATTCGCGGACGCGGCGGGCGATCAGCTGGTTGTATTGACCGCCGAAGTCGAGGACGATGACAGTCTGATGAGACACATGGATTCCTCCCTTGAAAGAAGTGTCGGACCTTCGCCCTGCCGCCGGAAAGGCGGGCCGGGGCGGAAGGTCCGGGGGTCCGGGCGGCGCACAGCGGGGGCAGCCGCGGAAAGGGCGGCGGGGTCAGCCGTCGTCCCGGAAGACGATGTGGCCCGGCTCGGCGGATTCGATGATGGCCAGGGACTTGAGGTTCACGCCGGCGGCGCGCAGGCGGTCTCCGCCGCCCTGAAAGCCCTTTTCCACGGCGCAGCCAATGCCCACCAGGGTGGCGCCGGCGGCGGTGACGATGTCGCACAGGCCCCGCATGGCCTCACCGTTGGCCATGAAGTCGTCGATGACCAGCACTTTGTCATCGGAGGAGAGCCATTCCTTGGATACCAGCAGCGTCACCTTTTTCTTATAGGTATAGGAGAAGATATCGCTTTGATACAGACCGCCTTCGATGTTGTCGCTCTTGGCCTTCTTGGCAAAAATCATGGGCTTGCGGAAGTGCTGGGCTACGATGGCGGACAGGGCGATGCCGCTGGCCTCGGCGGTGAGGATCACGGTGACCTCGTCCATGTTGAAATGCTTGCCGAACTCCTCGGCGATGTGATCCATCAACTCGGTGTCGATCCGGTGGTTCAGGAAGCCGTCCACCTTGATGATGTTGCCGGGCAGCACCTTGCCCTCCTTCACGATGCGGTCTTTCAGTTCCTGCATACGTAGGTTCCCCCTCTGCTGTTCTCTTTTATATTCTCTCTGCTTGTGACAAGGATGCGCACAAAATCGCTTGCCCTACTATTATCCCGGATTACGCACCGTTTTGCAACTGTTTTTCAGCACAAAAACGTCCTATGTCCCGGAAAGCCGGACGGGGCCGACTTGTGGGAAATGGAGAAAAATGAGGCAAAAGCCGTTCCGCGGCACAGCGGAACGGCTTTTGGACAGGGTCATGCCTCCAGCGCGTCGGCGGCGGAGGCCAGCCAGTCGCCCTGGAAGGATTCGATGTCTCCGGCATCGGTGAGAGCGGCCAGAGCGGGGTCGATGGGCATCTCCGCCAGAACGGAGAGATGATGGCGGGCGGCGGCTTCGGCGGTCTTGCCCTCGCCGAAAAGGTGAATCTTCTTGCCGCAGTCCGGGCAGGCCACATAGCTCATGTTCTCGATGAGGCCCAGAATGGGCACCTCCATCATTTCCGCCATCTTCACGGCCTTTTCCACCACCATGCTCACCAGTTCCTGGGGGCTGGCCACAATGAGGATGCCGTCCAGCGGGATGGACTGGAACACGGAGAGGGACACGTCTCCGGTTCCCGGAGGCATATCCACGAACAGGTAGTCGCAATTCCAGAGGACATCCGTCCAGAACTGCTGCACAACGCCGGAGATAACGGGGCCGCGCCAGATGACAGGGTCCGTCTCGTTGGGCAGCAGCAGGTTGGTGGACATGATCTGGATGCCGGTGCGGGATTCCATGGGATAGAGGCCCTGCTCGCTGCCCATGGCCTGGCCGTGGACGCCGAAGGCTTTGGGAATGGAGGGGCCGGTGACATCGGCGTCCAGGATGCCCACCTGGTAGCCCCGGCGGCGCATGGTCACGGCCAGCTGGCTGGTGACCATGGACTTGCCTACGCCGCCCTTGCCGGACACGAAGCCGTAAACCTTGCCCACCCGGGCGGCGGAATTGTGTTCTTTGAGCAGGGACTGGGGTTCCTGCCGCTCGCTGCAGCTCTCGCCGCAGGAGGCGCAGTCGTGCGTGCACTCGCTCATGATGCAGATCTCCTTTGACTTCCTCAATACTCCTTGGGCCCGCGAGCCTGTCCGGGCCGGTACGCCTATCTTATACCCGTTCGCCCCAGTCCGTCAACCGCTGGATGGAAACTTCCCCGTCCCCGGCAAAAAAGGCGGCTTCCCGGCTGTGACAGGTAAAGAGCAGGATCTGGCGCTCTCGGGCGGCCTCCCGAAGATACCGCAGCGCAGTCTGGCAGCGTCCGTCGTCGAAATTGGACAGGGCATCGTCCAGCACCAGCGGCGCCTTTGCTTCCGGGGGCAGTACCAGATCGCAGATGGCCAGCCGCACCGCCAGATACAGCTGGTCCGCCGTTCCGGCGGAGAGGAAACCGGCATCCCGGTACACATGCTCGCCGGCAAGCTGAGCGGAAAGGCGAAAGTCGCGGTCCAGCACCACGGCGTCATAGCGTCCACCGGTCAGCGCGGCAAAGATCTCGGCTGTCCGGCGGCCCAGAGCGGGAGAAAAGCGGCCGCGCAGATCGGTATTGGCTTCGTCCAGGACCTCCATGGCCAGGGTGAGGGCGTCATATTCCGCCTCCAGCCCGGCTTTGCGCTGCTCCAGGTCCGCCTGGGCGGAGCGCAGCACCACGGGGTCCCCGGCGGAGCGGAGCTGGCCGGAGAGCCGGTCTGCGGAGGAGCGGGCCTCCGCGGCCAGGGCCTGGGCGGATGCCAGCTGTGCGGAAAGCCGGTCCCGGTCCCGGACGGCCGGAGCCGGGAGCTCCTCCTCCGGCGCTTCTGGCGCCTGCCGGGCCAGCAGATCCCGGCGCAGCGAAGCCTCTTTTGCGGCGGACTCCGCTTCCGTCAGCTCCCGGCGGCGCACGGCGCAGCTCCGCAGCAGCTGGTCCGCGGCAGTCAGATCAAAGGCGTCCGGGGCGAAGCGGCGGACTTCCAGTAAAATCGCCTGCTCATTGGAGGTGAGGGAGGCATGGAGGGCGTCGGCGGTGGCAGTCTTGGCGTTGGCCTCTGCCTGGGCCGCGTCCCGGGCTTCGCACAATTTATAATAAGTATCGGCCAGAGCTGTGATGGCGCTGGCGTCAGCGGTGCCGAACCGTTTCATCAGCGCGGTGTTCCGGGCCGCCTGAATGGCCCGGCGGCGCAGCCGCCCGGCCAGGAACCAGGTAATGCCCAGACCTGCCAGCAATACCGCCAGCGCGGCGGGCTTCTGCCAGGGAGAGCCGGAGAGAGCCGCGCCCACGATATAGAAGAGGATGAACGCGGCAAGGATGCCTGCTGTGATCAGCGCCAGGCCGGGGCCTTTCTGCCAGTTCGCAGGGGTGGGGGGAGAGGCGGCCTCCTTCCGGGCACTGTCCGGGCTTTGTCCGGCAAAGGGACTCTCCGCCACGGCGGCCTCCGCTTTCAGCAGCGCCTTCATGGCTTCGTCCCGCTCTGCCCGGGCCTTCTCGACAGACCGGCGGACAGTGGTGAGGTTCACGATGGCCCCCCGCAGGCGGCCGATGGTGTCGTTTTCCGGAATGTGCTGGCTTTGCAGCTGCTGACGCAGCGTCTGGGCGTAAGCTTCCGCCTTCGCAGCCTGGGCCTGGGCCTCCGCCAGCTCCCGACGGGCCTGGGCGGCCTCCCAGCGGTCCAGATATTCCAGCTGCCCGGCCAGCTCCGCAGCCTGAGCCTCCAGACGTTCCGCGTCGGCCTGGGCCTGACCAAGCCGGACCTCCAGGGCCTCTGCCTCCTGAATTTGGCGCAGAAGCTCCGCCTGTTCCGCCTCCAGAGAAGGCAGCAGGCCAGTTTTGTTGTGGCGGCGGCGGTTGCGCTGCTTCTTCAGCGCTTCGGAGGCTTCCGTGTAGGAGACGTCCTCCTCACCGGAGGTGATGAGAGCGGCAATGCGCCGCTCCAGCCCCGGATCCTGACTGACGGGAAGCCCGGATTGGCGGATAAAGGCGCTGCGTTCGAAGACCTCCCGGCCGACACCCAGCAGTGCCTCGCCGCAGGAAATGCCGGTGAGATTCGGCACAGGGTCGCCGGTACCGGTGTAGACCGCCTGAAACTCCCCCAAGGGGGCATTCTGCCGCCGGGTGGTGCGGACAAGAGTAAGCTCCCGCCCGTTGGACAGACAATCCATCCGGCCGGACATAGCAGCGCCGGACCAGGGAGCATAGCGGTTCTTGTCGGCAATAAAGCCCGCCCGGTCCCGCTCCCGGCTGTTGATGCCGTAGAGCATGGAGAGCAGGAAGGCGCACCAGGTGGATTTGCCTGCCTCATTGGGTGCCTGAATGATATTGAGACCGTCCGAAAGCGTCAGCGTACGGTCGCGCAAGCCGCCGAAGGTGGCGGTAAGATGGCGGATCAGCAGAAGGAGCCCCCCTTGTTACATAAATAAAAGACCTATGGACATGCTACATTATAACACCGGAGGAGGCGGTTGCCCAGCCTGATTTCTTTCAGACGGAGGGCAAGGGAAAACTCCCCGAAAAAAAGGGGAAAAAGGGGGTTGACAAAAGAGGAAGGGTCTGGTATTCTAACGAAGCTGTCCGGCGGCGAGGCCGCGGCGGCGGGGGAAATTCGAAGGGCTTCGAAAAAACCTGTTGACAAA
>CALWXI010000243.1 GCA_944385455.1 uncultured Oscillospiraceae bacterium
CCGGAGATCGACGGCTTCAAGCCGTCCCACCGCAAGCTCCTTTACACCATGTACAAGATGGGCTTGCTCACCGGGGCGCGGACCAAGTCCGCCAACATCGTGGGCCAGACCATGCGCCTCAACCCCCACGGCGACGCCGCCATCTACGACACCATGGTGCGCCTTTCCAGGGGCTACGGCGCCCTGCTGACTCCCTTTGTGGACTCCAAGGGCAACTTCGGCAAGGCCTACTCCCGGGACATGGCCTGCGCCGCTCCCCGGTACACCGAGGCCAAGCTCACGCCCATCTGCGCGGAGCTCTTCCGGGACATCGACAGCGATACCGTGGATTTCGTGGACAACTACGACAACACCATGACCGAGCCCGCCCTGCTGCCCACCACCTTCCCCAACATCCTGGTCTCCGCCAACAGCGGCATCGCCGTGGGCATGGCCTCCCAGTTCTGCGGATTCAACCTCAGGGAGGTCTGCGACACCGCTGTGGCCTATCTGAAAAACCCCGCCTGCGACCTCTCCGAGACGCTGCTGGGGCCGGATTTCCCCACTGGGGGCGAGCTCCTCTGGGACGAGAGCGCCATCCGGGAGATCTATGAGACGGGCCGGGGCAGCGTCCGGGTCCGGGCCAAGTACCGGTATGTGAAGGAAGAGAACCTCATCGAGATCTATGAGATCCCCTACTCCACCACCGTGGAGGCGATTTTGGACAAGGTGGCCGAGCTCATCAAGGCGGGCAGGGCCAAGGAGATCGCGGACATGCGGGACGAGACGGACCTGTCCGGATTGAAGCTGGCCATCGACCTCAAGCGGGGCACCGACCCCGACAAGCTCATGGCCAAGCTCTTCCGCCAGACCACCCTGGAAGACAGCTTTTCCTGCAACTTCAACGTCCTCATCGCGGGCAGTCCCAAGGTGCTGGGGGTGCGGCAGATCCTGGAGGAATGGACCGCCTGGCGGACCGATTCCGTCCGGCGGCGGGTGTACTTCGTGCTGGGAAAGCGCAAGGACAAGCTCCACCTCCTCAAGGGCTTGAAGCGCATCCTCCTGGACATCGACAAGGCCATCCGCATCATCCGGGAGACGGAGGAGGAATCCGAGGTCATCCCCAACCTGATGATCGGCTTCGGCATCGACCAGGTCCAGGCGGAGTACGTGGCGGAGATCAGGCTGCGCAACATCAACAAGGAATACATCCTCAAGCGGGTCCGGGAGACGGAGGATCTGCAGGCGGAGATCGCCGACCTGGAGGACATCCTGGCCGACCCCCGCCGGGTGAAGAAGATCATCGTGGACGAGCTGACGGAGGCGGCCAAGAAATACGGCCAGCCCCGGCGCACCGCCATCTGCTATGACCACGCCCGGGAGGCGGCGGAGGAGGACGAGGCGGAGGAGGCGTACCCCGTCCATGTGTTCCTCTCCCGGGAGGGCTACTTCAAGAAGATCACGCCCCAGTCCCTGCGCATGAGCGGGGAACAGAAGTACAAGGAGGGAGACGGGCCGGCCCAGAGCTTCGAGACCGTCTCCAACGCCGAGATCATGTTCTTCACCGACCGCTGCCAGGTGTACAAGACCCGCCTCACGGAGTTCGAGGACACCAAGGCCAGCATCCTGGGAGACTACCTCCCCGCCAGGCTGGGGATGGACGCCGGGGAGAACGTGATCTATGCCGTGCTGCCCGGGGACTATTCCGGCCACCTGCTGTTCTTTTTTGAAAACGGCAAGGCCGCCCGGGTGGAGATCGCCGCCTACAAGACCACCTCCAACCGCCGCAAGCTCACCGGCGCCTATTCCGACAAGGCGCCCCTTTGCTGCATCCGGCGGCTGGACGGGGACTGCGAGCTGGCGGTGTATTCCACGGAGCCCCGGTGCCTGATCTTCCACACGGCGCTGCTCTCTCCCAAGACCACCCGCACCACCCAGGGCGTGGCGGTGATGACCCTCAAGCCCAAATACCGTCTGGAGCGGGCGGAGGCCGTGGAGGAGAGCGCTGTGGTCAACCGCAGCCGCTACCGGGTCCGGGCGGTGCCCGCCGCCGGCGCGCTGCTGCGGGAGGAGGATGCCGGCCAGGCACAGCTGGACCTGCTGGGCGGCGGAGAAGAGGCATGATCCGACGCAGAGACCATCCGCTCCGGAGGGGGCGTGAACAGAAAAAGGAGGAGATCACCAATGGCATTTGAAGCGGTACAGAAGAATCTGGAGGACCGGGGCTTTTCCGTGAAGGTGTTTGCCGCCGGCAGGGAGGCCGCCGATTATCTGGACAGCGTGCTGGACGGCACCAGCGTGGGCATCGGCGGCAGCGTTTCCGTGCAGCAGCTGGGGCTTTACGACCGTCTGGCGTCCCACAATCAGGTGTTCTGGCACTGGGCAAACGGGCCGGAGGAGCTGCCGAAGGCCATGACCGCCGAGGCCTATCTCACCTCCGTCAACGGCCTGGCGGAGACGGGAGAGCTCCTCAACATCGACGGCAACGGCAACCGTGTGGCCTCCATGCTCTACGGCCACAGGCGGGTGTTCTTCCTGGTGGGGAAGAACAAGCTGGCTCCCACCTATGACGAGGCCCTCTGGCGGGCCCGGAACGTCGCCGCTCCCAAAAACGCCCAGCGGCTGGGGAAAAAGACCCCCTGCGCCGCGAAGGCCGACCGCTGCTACGACTGCAAGAGCCCCGACCGCATCTGCCGGGGCCTGGCGGTGCTGTGGCAGTGCATGTCCACCGCCGAGATGGAGGTGCTTCTGGTGGACGAGGAGCTGGGCTATTGAGCCACCGGGGAAGGAGGCTGCGCCGCGGGGCACTGGCCGCGGCGCTGTGCCTGCTGCTGACGGGCTGCGCGTCGCTGCTGGAGCGCACGTACAGCACCGCCGAGCCCCACAGCAGCAAGTTCTGGGAGAGCGAGGCCGCCGACACCATGCGGGCGGAGAACTATCAGGACATCGTAAACGACATCCTGATCCTCATCGGCCGCCGCACGGAGAGCGCCACGCTGCGGCTCTACAACTTCAAGGACGACGTCACCGTGGCCGAGACCATGGAGCGGGCCACCACGGAGATCCAGCAGGAGACCC
>CALWXI010000244.1 GCA_944385455.1 uncultured Oscillospiraceae bacterium
GGTGGAAGTCTGCTCTAAGTGTCACCCCTTCTTCACGGGTAAGCAGAAGCTGGTGGATACCGGCGGACGCGTGGCCAAGTTCAACAAGAAGTTCGGCCTGGACAAGTAAGTCTGACACGATCACAAACGGGTCTGCCCATGGGCAGACCCTTTTTGTGTACTTTTGGCGCCGATGCGCATATACTGAACAGTGCAAAAACATCTGAGAGGAGACTGACCATGAACCTGCATCCCGTGGATATCCAGACCCAGGCGCCTGTCATTTTTCAATGTTTTCAGAAAAGGACTCCGCTGCTCACCGCCGGAGACGACCGGGTGTGCAACACCATGACCATCGGCTGGGGCCAGCTGGGCACCCTTTGGAACCTGCCGGTGTGCACGGTCTATGTGCGGCCGGAGCGATACACGTATCAGTTCATGGAGGCGCAGGACTACTTCACCGTCTCCTTCCTGCCCGAGGACCGGCGCGACGCGCTGCGGCTCTGCGGCAGCAAGAGCGGACGGGATCTGGACAAGATCGGCGCCTGCGGCCTTACGGTATGCCGGGGCGCGGGCAATGCCCCATTTTTTGGGGAGGCGGAGCTGGTGCTGGTGTGCAAAAAGCTCTTTGCCCAGGATCTGACGCCGGAATCTGTCCGGGATGCCCGGGTGGACCGGTCCTACTCTCCGGCCATGGGGGGCTGGCACCGCATGTATACCGGTGAAGTGGTGGAGGTCTACGCACGATAACAAATCATAAGGAGCGGCTATGCGAGAGACAGAAGAAGTACGAGACAAAGTGGTGCTGGTGGGGCTCAGCTCCCCGGTGCTGAAAAAAGAGGAAAACGCTGACGAGGTCACCATGGAGGAGCTGGCCGCCCTGGTGGAGACCGCCGGTGCCGAGACGGTGGGGAGCATCCTGCAGAACCGGCCCTCACCGGATCCCCGCAGCTTCATCGGCGAGGGAAAAGTGGAGGAGGTGCGGATGCTTTGCCAGGCCAGCGGTGCCACCATGGTGATCTTTGACAACGATCTCTCCCCTTCCCAGATGCGGGTCCTGACGGAAACACTGGGTGTCCAGGTGCTGGACCGATGCGGATTGATCCTGGATATCTTTGCCCAGCGGGCCAAGACCAAGGAGGGACGGCTCCAGGTGGAGCTGGCTCAGTACCAGTACCTGCTGCCCCGCCTGACGGGCATGTGGACCCATCTGGAGCGGCAGGCGGGCACCAGCGGCAAGGGACCCATCGGCTCCAAGGGGCCGGGCGAGACGCAGCTGGAGACAGACCGCCGCCACATTCACCGCAAGATCGACAAGCTTCGGGAGGATCTGGAGGACGTGCGCCGGGTCCGGGGGACCCAGCGCCAGCAGCGGCAGAAGAACGAGATCCCGGTGGTGGCCATCGTGGGTTATACCAACGCGGGAAAATCCACCCTGCTCAACCGCCTCACCGGCGCGGGCATCCCCGCCAACAACCGCCTCTTCGACACGCTGGACACCACCAGCCGCCTGCTTACCGTCAGTGACACGCTGGACGTGGTCATCAGCGACACCGTGGGGTTCATCCGCAAGCTGCCGCACCAGCTGGTGGAGGCCTTTAAGGCCACGCTGGAAGAGCTGGAGTATGCGGATCTTCTGCTGCATGTGGTGGATGTCTCCAATCCGGAGTGGCAGCAGCAGGTCCGGGTGGTGGAGGATCTGATCGTGGAGCTGGGGGCCAGCGACCTGCCCCGGATCAATGTCTACAATAAGTCCGACGCGGTACCGGCGGGGGAGATCCTGCCCCATGGAGAGGACATTTGTGCCATCTCCGCCCGCACGGGAGAGGGGATCCCACGGCTGCTGGAGATGATTGACCGGCGGCTGGACCGGGGCACTCGCCGGTGTTTGCTGCACCTGCCCTATGATAAAGCCGGCCTTCTGGACATGCTGTACCGGGAGGCCAAGGTGGAGCAGGTGGAGTATGCCGACACCATCCAGGTCACAGCGGTGTGCACGCCCAAGGTGCTGGGCCGGGTGGAACCGTATATCAAGGAGTGAGGCCGATGGAACTGAAGACAGCGCGTCTGCTGCTGCGCCCCTTCCGTGAAACGGATGCCGGAGATGTATTCGCTTACGCGTCGGATCCCCGGGTGGGGATCATCGCCGGTTGGCCGCCGCATCAGAGCCGGGAGGAGAGCCTGCGGATCATCCAAACGGTGTTTGCAGCGCCGGGCGTATTTGCCATGGTGCTGCGGGATACCGGGCGTGTGGTGGGTTCCGTGGGCTTTGTGGATGAACACCCGGCGGGGGACTGCCCGGATTGCCCGGACAATGAGCTGGGCTATGCCCTCTCCCCGGACTGCTGGGGGCGGGGACTGGTGCCGGAGGCGGTAAGAGCTGTGGCGGGATATGGCTTTACAGAGCTTGGCTTTCAGCGTATCTGGTGCGGACATTATGCGGGAAACTGGCGCTCCGCCCGCTGCATGGGCAAGTGCGGCTTCCGCTATGCGTTTGCCCGTACCACTCGGGTGGAGCTGCTGGGCGAGGACCGGCAGACCTATTACTATCTGCTGACGGAGGAGGCGTGGCGTGGACGCATATCGGGTGCCCTTTGAGGACGGAGAGAGCGAATTTGTGGAAAAACGGTCCCGCTTCATCAGCCACATCTGGCACGTGGAGAGTGAGGCAGAGGCGCGGAAATGCATTGAGGAGACGAAAAAACAGTATTACGATGCCAGGCATAACTGCTGGTGCTACCGCCTGCATGACAGCGGCGTGGTCCGGTATTCCGATGACGGAGAGCCCCAGGGCACGGCGGGCCAGCCCATGCTGAATGTGTTTGAGCGTGAGCGGATCCAGGATGTGTGCTGCGTGGTGACCCGGTATTTCGGCGGGATCCTGCTGGGGGCCGGCGGCCTGACCCGGGCCTATGCCCGGGGCGCCAAGGACGCCCTGGACGCCGTGGGCGCGGCCACCATGAGCCTTTGGACGCTGTGGGACGTGCCGTGTACATATCCGCTGCTGGAGCGGATAAAGCTGGAGATCACGGGCTGCGGCGGTGTGGTCCGGGATGCGGAGTACGGTGCCGGGGTGGTGCTGCGGGCGGCCTTTCCCGCCGGCGGCGCGGAGCGGTTCGCACCCCGGCTGACGGAGCTTTCCGCGGGCGGCCTTTCCATGCAGGAGGCGGGACAGGAGTTTCTGCCCGGCCCCCGGGAGCAGACATAAAAAAGCAGCACCGGACTTGCGGGTCCGGTGCTGCTTTTTAAATGGCAGCGCTCAGTGCAGGATCAGGCCGCCGGTGACATTGATGCCCTGGCCGGTCATATTGTCGGCGAAGGGAGAGGAGAGGTAGAGGAACATCCGGGCCACGTCTTCCTCGGTCTGGGGACGCTTGAGGGGGATACCGGAGATGCGCTCGTTCCAGTAGGCGTCGGGGTCGCCGCCGGCCTGCTTCACGTCATCCAGGAGCTTGTCCCAGATGCGGGTGTGGACGATGCCGGGGCAGACGCAGTTGACGTTGATGTTGTAGGGCGCGGCGTATTTGGCAATGGCCTGGGTCATGCCGGTGACGGCAAACTTGGAGGCGGTGTAGGCAATGTTGGTGGGATAGCCCTCCTTACCGGACATGGAGGACATGTTCACGATCTTGCCGGAGCGGTTGGGGATCATCACCCGCAGCACCGCCTGGTCCACCAGGAAGGTGCCCTTGGCGTTGACGTCCATCATGAAGTCATAGATCTCCTCCGGCATCTCCAGGAAATCCACTTTGGTGCTGGCACCGGCGATGTTGTTGAGGATATCGATGCGGCCGAAGGCTTCCAGTGCGGCGGCCACCATGGCGTCCACCTCGGATTTGACAGTGACGTCGCACTTGCAGAAGGCGGTCTTGACGCCGAACTTGGCGGCGATGTCAGCGGCGGTCTGTTCCGCAGCCGCGGCATCCATATCCGCTACCATCACGTTGGCACCGGCCTGAGCCAGCAGCATAGAGGTGGTGCGGCCCATTCCGCCGCCTCCGCCGGTGACAACGGCATTCTTACCCTGCAGAGAGATTTCAACGCCCATAGTAATACTTCCTTTCTTTCATTGCTTCCCGCCGGAGAGCGGGTCCTTCTGCACATACGATAGCATATCTCGGGAGAAAATGCCATGCCAATTCCCGCAGCGTGGATTTCAAATGGCAAACAAAAACGGACCTGCCTCGGGGCAGGTCCGCTGGTGTTTACTGCGCGCGCATGCCGGGGAGCTGGCGGCGGTATTCCTCGGGGCTGATGCCGGTGGCCTTTTTGAAGGCCTTGTAGAAGTTGCTGTAGTTGTGATATCCCACCCGCTCGGCGATCTGCATGATCTCGATGTTTTCGAACATCAGCTGCTTGGCCCGGCCGATCCGTTTTTCGATGATATAACTCACCAGAGAGGAGCCGGTGACCGTTTTGAAAAGCTTGCTCACATAGGTGACGCTGTAATTGTACTGCTGGGCGATCTGCTGGAGAGAGAGGGGCTCGGCCAGATTCTCCTCCACATAATGGAGGATGGCGCCCACCAGGCGGATGTGCTGGAGGCCGGTGGTGTCCGCACCTATCTCCAGCTGCATGTCACAGTACAGACACCCCAGGATGCGGTGCACGATGGAACCGGCGATGACCTGCTCGCCCGGGGAATTGCCCAGCTGCCGGATTTCTTCGATCATGCGCAGGTATTTTTGCAGCTGCAGCATGTCCAGATGCATGATGGGGTAGTTGGGGTTCTGATTGGAGAACATGAGATAGAGATTGGCATTTTTTTTGGAGTAATTCCCCAGGATCCGGGGCTCGATGCCGATGCAGAACCGCGCGTGGCCGTCATTGCAGGGATAGTCCATGATGTGATTTTCAAACATCCGGCAGAAAATGATGTCTCCCTTACGCACCGCATAGGGGACATTCCCCTGAAGATAGGCGGCGTCCTGCTCTCCCAGATAGAAGGTGACTTCGTAATAATCGTGATAATGGTAGTAAAAGCTGTCGTTGGCACCGTGATCGTGCATCTTGGCATGAAAGTCGTTTTCCGAGATCAGCAGAGACAGCTTGGAGAGCAGCCTGGGGTCCTGGGCCTGCATGACGATCCACCTCCGTCCTTTCAAATCTTGTACCGCAGTATTATACGCCAGAACCCCGGGACAGTCAAAAGATTTTTGCATATCCGGCGGAAAAATGCCGGATTGCAGAAAAAGCTCCGCCTCCGGCCGGGAAAGCCGGGGACGGAGCGAGGCTCACAGGGAACGGACAAAGGCCGCGATGCGGTCTGCCGCAAGTTTCAAATTTTCCAGAGAATTGGCATAGGAAAGGCGGAAATGTCCCTCGCCGTACTCACCGAAGGAGGTGCCCCATGCGGCGGCCACGCCGAACTCCTCCAACAGGCGGCGGCAGAATTCGTGGCTGCTGAGCCCCAGCGCGGAGATATTGGGAAAAGCGTAGAAAGCGCCGCGCGGCATGCGGCAGGTGATGCCGGGGATATCGTTGAGGGCGGCTACCAGCCAGTCCCGCCGCTCCCGGAAGGCCAGGCGCATCTCCTCCACTGCGTCCTGAGGTCCCTTCAGGGCGGCCATGGCAGCCATCTGAGTGAAGGAGGCGGTGCAGGAGTTGGAATTGACCATCAGCAGCTCCATCTGCTTGGCCAGCTCCGGATGCATAATGCCGTAGCCGATGCGCCAGCCGGTCATGGCGTAGCTCTTGGAGAAGCCGTCCAGAATAATGGTACGGTCCTTGAAGCCCGGAATGGAGGCGATGGAGCAGGGAGCACCCTCAAACACCAGACGGTCGTAGATCTCGTCGGAGAGGATGAAGATGTCCGGCCGGTCCCGCAGAATGTCCGCGATGGCCCGGATGTCCTCCGGCTGGAAAACACCGCCGGTGGGGTTGGAGGGGTTGTTCAGCAGAACCAGCTTGGTGCGGGGTGTGATGGAGGCGCGGAACTGCTCCACATCCAGCCGGAAGTCCCGCTGGTCCAGCAGCGGCATGGGGACCGGGACGCCGCCGGCGAACCGGATGCAGGAGGCGTAGATGGGAAAGCCCGGATTGGGGTAGATCACCTCGTCTCCCGACTCCAGCAGCATGAGCATGGTGTAAAAGAGCACCGGTTTGCCGCCGGGGACGATCACCACTTCTTCAGGGGAGGTGGTGATGTGTTTGTAGGCGGCGGCGTATTCCGCGATCGCCTCCCGGACCTGAGGGTAACCGGGAGTGGGGGAGTAGCCGGTGTAGCCGTCCCGCATGGCTTGGTAGGCGGCATCCATGATGTGCCGGGGGGTCTTGAAGTCCGGCTGGCCGATCTCACAGTGGATGACACTGCGGCCTTGGGCTTCCAAGGCATTGGCCTGTGCCAGGATCTGAAAGGCTGATTCTGAGTGGAGCCGGCTCATGCGGCCGGAGACAGCGTTTTCAAACATAACAGGGGACCTCCTTGTATGCAGCCGCCGCAGCCGGCGGAAGGGTTGCCGTAAATGGAACCATATCATTATATATCCGCGGCCCATCCGGATGCAAGAGGCTGCCGGGTCACCGGCAGATAAAAGACTCCGCCGCAAGCGTGCACTGTGGCTGCAGCGGACTGGCGGGGCAGACTTCCGCAGACAAAAAAGACGCCGGAGCAAAGCGAACTTTACTCCGACGTGGTACGCCGTGAGGGATTCGAACCCCCGGCCTTCTGGTCCGTAGCCAGACGCTCTATCCAGCTGAGCTAACGGCGCGTGTCTCGCAGACAGCTTAGTTATAATAGCACGGCTTCACTTGAAATGCAAGCCCCTTTTTCAAAAAATTTCACTTTTTTGGAGCTCTTGTAAAACCGCTGTTTTTGTGGTATTGTAACAGCAATTGAAAGACCAGAGAAAGCGGTGGGAATCATGGAGAATTATCCGATCAAAAGCGTGACCTTCGGCGGGTTCGATAAGCAGGACGTAGTGGCCTATATCGAACGCACTGCGCAGGCCGCCGCCGCCGCGGAGCAGGCCCTGCGGGAAGAAGGTGAGCGTCTGCGGGGACAGGCGGAGGAGCAGGCGGAGGAGATCGCGCAGCTGCGCCGGCAGCTGGCGGAAATGACGGAGGAGAAAGACGCTCTGCAGTCACAGCTGGAGCAGGAAACGGCGGCCCGCCAGGCGCTGGAGCCTCTGCGGGCGCTGGAAGGAGAGGCGGCGCGCCTGCGGGAGGAACTGGAGGCCCTGAGGCCCGATGCGGAGGCCTATGCCCAGTTCCGGGCGCGGATCGGGGCCATTGAGTGTGAGGCCCGGGAGCGGGCGGCCCATTTGGAGGCGGAGACTGCTGTTCGGCTGCGGCGGACGGTGGATACCTTCCGCGGGCAGTATCTGGAATTGATGCATACTTTTGAAGGTACGGCCGGCCATGTGACAGCGGAGCTGAGAAAGGTGGAGGTCAATCTTACCCAGCTGCCCCGGGCCATGGATCAGGCTGGGCGGGAACTGAATGAGCTGGCGGCTCTTCTGGAAAAGCAGGGAGAGCGCGCATAAACGGCGGAGGGGATCCTTTTTGGGCCCCTCCAAAAATTTTCCCCCGAGTCAAACCCTTGGGACGCAGGCGATCTGCGTCAAGATTCCATAAAATTCCCTTGCAAAGAAAGGGTTGGTGACTTATACTAATGCATGACTGGATCGGATGCCGCTTCCTTATGATTTTTTCACAGACGAAGCGGAATGAGCGCGGCATGAATCCGGTGGGATAACAGCGGATATGATAAGAAAATCCAGTGAGAGAAGGTGAAGAGCGTATGTCCTTTGAGGCGATCGAGACGATCACACAGGCTGAACGGGAGAATCGGGAGCGCAAGACAGCTGCGGAGGCGGAGGCGCGGGAATTGGTGGCCGCCGCTGAGCGGGATGGCCTTGCGCTCTTGCAGCAAACGCGCGCCTCCGCGTCGGAGGCGGGCAAGGCGCTGCTCCGTCAGGCAGAGGAACGGGCCGCCGGCAAGACCGAGGAGATCCGCGCCGACGCGCTGCGGGAGGCCGAGGCCCTGCGCCGGGAGGCGGAGCGGCACATGGAAGAAGCGGCGGAGATGATAGTCGGAAGGGTTGTGAAAGACTGAGATGGCCATTGTAAAAATGAAGAAGCTCCGTGTCATGGCCATGGCCGACAGCCGGGAAGCGCTGCTGACGGGTCTTCTGCGCCTGGGCTGCGTGGAGATCAGCGAGCCGGATGGCAAGCTGGCGGATCCCGCCTGGGCAGCGCTGCTGCGGCGGGAGGAATCCCGGCTGATCCAGCGGCGCAGCGAGATCACGGATGTGAATACCGCTTTGTCGGCATTGGAGCGGTACGGAGCGTATCAGGACGGGATGTTCCTCCAGCGCCGGTCCATCTCTCAGGAGGAATTTCTGAAAGAGAGCACGGTGGACAGCGCCCGCCGGATCTGCCTGGAGATCGTGGAAGCTCTGCAGACGCTCAGCCGCCTGCAAAGCGAGGAAGGCCGTCTCCAGGCACGGCAGGCGGCTCTGCGGCCCTGGGCCTCTCTGGATATGCCGCTGGAGATGGAAGGGACCGCCCATGCGATTTTGCGCCTGGGCGTGATGCCCGGCGGAACGGATGCGGGGGCTGTGCGCATGGTTCTTGCCGGAGCCGGATGCGCGGCGGAGCTTTATGAGATCAGCGCGGACAAGCAGCAGGTCTATTGTCTTTTGATCTGCCACCGGGCGGAGGAGGATCGGGTACAGGAGCTGCTGCGGCCCTTCAGTTTCAGCGCCACGGTATTTCAGGGCGTCACCGGCACGGCCAGGGAGAACCTGGATAAGCTTCAGGCCGCTATGGAGGGGAACCGGAAGGAGCAGGAAGCGGCAGCGGCCGCCATTACCGCTCACGCTCCGGATCGGGACACGCTTCGGGTATACGCAGACCGGCTGACCGCCGAGGCGGCCAAGGAGGCCGGTACGGAGCGGCTGCTCACCGACGGCACCATTCTCTTTTTTGAGGGTTGGGCGCCGGCGGAGAATCTGGATCAGGTCCGGGTCCTGCTGGAAGAGCTGAGCTGTGCCTGGGAGGCGGAGGACCCGGCGGAGGAGGAATATCCGCAGGTTCCGGTGAAGCTGAAGAACAACTGGCTGACCCGGCCGCTGAACATGGTGACGGAGATGTACTCTCTGCCCGCCTACGACGGTGTGGACCCCAACCCGCTGATGGCGCCGTTTTTCATTTTCTTTTACGGCTTCATGATGGCGGACATGGGCTATGGCCTGCTGATGATCCTGCTTTCCCTGTGGATCATGAAGA
>CALWXI010000245.1 GCA_944385455.1 uncultured Oscillospiraceae bacterium
GTGCCGGTGACGGCGGCCATCACCAACGGCGGCGGCATCCGGGCCTCCATCCCGGCGGGGGACATCACGAAAAAGGACATCCAGACCGTGCTGCCCTTCGGCAATACGGTGAGCGTGGTGGAAGTCACCGGCGCGGAGCTGCTGGAGGCGCTGGAGGCGTCCACCTACTGCACCCCCGCCAGCCTGGGCGGCTTCCCCCAGGTCAGCGGCATCGAATTCACCGTGGATACCGCTGCGGCCTATGACGCCGGGGAGCTGTACCCCGGCACCACCTACCACGCCCCTGCCTCCATCCAGAGGGTGGAGATCGCGTCCGTGGGGGATGAGCCCTTTGATCCGGCGGCTACCTACACCATCGCCACCAACGCTTTTGTGGCCGCCGGCGGCGATACCTACCACGCCTTTGCCGCTGCGGGGACATGCTACGACCTGGGTCTTGCCATGGACGAGGTGGTCATGGACTATATCGCGGACTACCTGGGCGGTACCGTGACCTATGAGGCCTACGCTTATCCCAACAGCCGCATCGAGATCCAGGGCAGTCTGCCCTTTACGGACGTCTCCGGAGATGAGCCCTATTACGATGCCGTGCGGCACTGCTATGAAAACGACATCTTCAAGGGCGTCACCGAGACGCTGTTTTCCCCCAACGGCACCATGACCCGGGGCCAGATGGTGACGGTGCTCTGGCGCATGAGCGGCTCTCCGGAGCCGGAGCAGGCTGCGCCCTTTACCGATGTGGCGGCGGACTCCCCCTTTGCCGACGCCATCGCCTGGGGGTATGAGCAGGGTCTGGTGAACGGCTACACCGCCGACACCTACCAGCCCGGCCAGGCCATCTCCACCCAGCAGTTCCTGGCCATCCTCTACCGCTACGGCACCATGATGGGCTGTGACATGAGCGGCGGCATCACGCTGGAGATGTACGCCGACCAGGCATCCATCAGCGACTACGCCCGGGAGGCCATGGAGTGGGCCGTGGGGAATGGGATCCTGGTGGCGGACAAGGTCCTCCGTCCTGGATCGGCGGCCATGCGCTTTCAGGTGGCAGAGTATCTTACCGCTTTTGATCTGAAGGTGGCGCCGTCCCAGGCGGCCGCCTGAGGATACGGATCAAAAAAGAGACGCCGCTAGATGCGGCGTCTCTTTTTTGCGGATGTCATTTTCCCAGGGCCGCGCTCTTTTCACACGCGGCGATGACGGCTTCCATGACGGCGCTGCGGAAGCCCGCCTTCTCCAGCGCCCGGACGCCCTGGATGGTGGAGCCGCCGGGGGAGCACACGGCGTCTTTCAGCGCGCCGGGGTGCCGGCCGGACTCCAGCACCAGCTGGGCCGAGCCAAGTACCATCTGAGCCGCGAACACCTGGGCGGAGGCCCGGGGCAGCCCGCAGGCCACGCCGCCGTCGGCCAGGGCCTCAATGAAGAGGTCCACGAAGGCCGGACCACAGCCTGCCACGGCGGAGCCCGCATCCATCAGATGCTCCGGCAGGGCCTCAAACCGGCCCGCGCCGGAGAGAGCCTTCAGAAAGAAGGCCAAGTCCTCCGCCGGGACGTCGGGACCGGCGGCGTAGAACACCATTCCCGCGCCGATGGCGGCGGGGGTGTTGGGCATGATGCGGATGACGGGATAGTCCCCGCCCGCCAGCTCCCGGATGCGGGCGATGGAGAGTCCAGCCGCCATGCTCACCAGGAAAAAGGGGTCCTGCCGTGCGGCCAGCACCGGGGCGATGCCGGAGAGCATCTCCGCCATCATCTGGGGCTTCACCCCCAGAAAGAGATACTTCGACCGGGCCGCCGCGGTGCGGTTGTCCGAGACCGCGCAGCCCAGCTCCGCGGCCAGGGTCTCCGCCTTGGCCGCCGTGCGGTTGGACAGCAGGATCTCTCCTCCGGGGAGCTGCTTCCGGGCCGCCCGGGCCAGCGCGCCGCCCATGTTGCCGGTGCCGATGAATCCAAATGTCGCCATATTGTCTCCTGCTTTCTTCTTGCGCCGAAGGTCCGGCGCGGAATCCGGCTCAGCGCACCTGGCCCTGGCCGTAGATCACGTATTTGCCGCTGGTGAGTTCCTCCAGGCCCATGGGGCCCCGGGCGTGCATCTTCTGGGTGGAGATGCCGATCTCCGCGCCCAGGCCGAACTCCCCGCCGTCGGTGAAGCGGGTGGAGGCGTTGACGTACACCGCCGCCGCGTCCACGGCGTCCAGGAAATGCTGCGCGGCAAAATAGTTCCGGGTGATGATGGCCTCGGAGTGGCCGGTGCCGTGGGCATTGATGAAATCAATGGCTTCCTCCAGGCTTTCCACCGTGCGCACGGCCAGGATATAATCGTCGTACTCGGCGTCCCAGTCGCTCTCAGCAGCGGGAACGGCACGGCCGCCCAGGATCTTCAGCGCCGCCGCGTCTGCCCGGAGCTCCACGCTGTGCTTGTCCAGCAGCGGCAGGGCCTTTTCCCAGAAGGCCCCGGCCACGTCCCGGTGCACCAGCACGCACTCCACGGCGTTGCACACGGAGGGACGGGAGCACTTGGCGTTGTATAGGATCTCCGCTGCCATGTCCAGGTCGGCCTCCGGGTCCACGTAGATGTGGCACACGCCCTCACCGGTGCGGATCACCGGCACGCTGGACTCCCGGGCCACGGTGCGGATGAGGCCCGCGCCGCCCCGGGGGATCAGTACGTCCACATACTGATCCAGATACATCAGCTCGGCGGCGGTCTCATGGCTGGTGTCCTGCACCAGGGAGATGCAGTCCTCCGGCAGCCCCGCCTGCCGCAGCGCCGCACGCATCAGCTCCACGGCGCAGCGGTTGGACCGGATGGCCTCCTTACCGCCCCGGAGGATGCACACATTGCCGGACTTCAGGCACAGCGCCGCGGCGTCCACGGTGACGTTGGGCCGGGCCTCGAAGATGATGGCGATGGCGCCCAGAGGCCCCCGCCGCCGTCCGATGATGAGGCCGTTGGGCCGGGTCTCCATCTTGTCCACCCGTCCGATGGGGTCCGGCAGGGAGATGATCTGCCGGACGCCGTCCACGATGCCGGCGATCCGCTCCGGGGTCAGTGTCAGGCGGTCCAGCATGGCCGGACGCATCCCGGCTTCCCGGGCGGCGGCCACGTCGGCGGCGTTGGCGGCAAGCCACTCGTCCTGCCGCGGGGTCAAAACGGCGGCGATGGCTTCCAGTGCGGCGTTTTTCAAGGCGGTGCCGGCGGTGGACAGGGGATAGGAAGCGGCCTTGGCCGCCGCGCCCTGCTGCTGCAATGTGGTCATGATACAGCCTCCTTTTGGCGTTGGAATAAGTTCGGAAGGGGAAATGGTTCGTCAGGCAGCGCGGACAATCCGGCTCATGCCTCACGGGTCCGGCCATGGGCCAGGAACCGGGTGCCGATGTCCCGGCCGTCCACGATGCCGTAAAGATCTTCCATCCGGCTGCCGTTGGTGATGACCATGTCGCATCCGGCTGCCATGGCGATGCGGGCGGCGGAGAGCTTGGTGGCCATGCCGCCGGTGCCCCGCCAGGTGCCCGCGCCGCCGGCCATCTGCAGAA
>CALWXI010000246.1 GCA_944385455.1 uncultured Oscillospiraceae bacterium
AGCATGTCGAAGGTGCCGTCGGCCTGCATGGTCTTGAGCTGGTTCAGACGGTCCACACGGGTGCGCATGGTCTTGAAGTTGGTCATCATGCCGCCCAGCCAGCGGGCGTTGACATAGTACTGACCGCAGCGGGTGGCCTCCTCGCGGATGGCCTCCTGGGCCTGCTTCTTGGTGCCCACGAACAGCAGGGCCTGACCGCTCTCAGAGAGCTGCCGGACGAAGTTGTAGGCCTCCTCCAGCTTGCGGACGGTTTTCTGCAGGTCCACGATATAGATACCGTTGCGCTCGGTGTAGATATAGGGAGCCATCTTGGGGTTCCAGCGGCGGGTCTGGTGACCGAAGTGGACGCCCGCCTCCAGCAGGGCCTTCATGGATACGACGTTAGAATTTGCCATAGTGTTGAGTTCCTCCAAATCAATTTAGTTTTTACCTCCGGCGGCTTCATCCTCCCTGCCAACCTCTCGGCACAGACAGAAAGTCGACACACCGTGCGGAATGCTGAAATATGATATCACACCTCCCCGCTCCATTGCAAGCATTATTTCCAAAAACTGCGGGAAAATTTCATGGGTTTCCACCCCGCCTCCCCGCTCTCAGAACCACCGCTTCCGTTTCCGGTCCGGTATCGGGTCCCGGCGGGGAAATGGCTTGTCGATGAGGATGATGTCGTCTCCGATGCGCTGGATGCACTCCCAGGGGATATAGTACTCCTCTCCCCTGCCGAAGAGTCCGAAAAAGCGGTAGGGCCCGTAGACCACCAGAGCCACCACCTGCCCCTCCGGTACCCGCACATCCACATCCCCAACAAATCCCAGACGGCACCCGTCGCAGATATTGATGACCTCCTTGCACCGTAGATCCCGAATCCTGCACTGCATATGCACTCCCCCCATGACCATGCGTATGCGCCGGTGGGATCGTCCCATGCGTCCAGAAACCGACAAAAGCTCCCAGTATAGGAAAAACCCCCGCCGGTCATACTGCCTTTTGAAGTTTTCAGCCGCGGGAGGGGAGCTTTCATGCAAGGGAAAGTGGAGATCGCCGGAGTAAATACGGCCAAGCTGAAGGTCTTGAAAAATGACGAGACCAT
Organism: uncultured Oscillospiraceae bacterium; assembly: GCA_944385455.1. Taxonomy (GTDB): domain Bacteria; phylum Bacillota; class Clostridia; order Oscillospirales; family Oscillospiraceae; genus Oscillibacter. The sequence continues at coordinate 1,091 of CALWXI010000246.1, forward strand.
GGCGCTGCTGCGCCAGGCCCGCTCCGGGGATCAGACGGCCCGCCAGCAGCTCATCGAGGGAAATCTGCGGCTGGTGCTGTCGGTGATCCAGCGCTTCGCCGGCCGTGGGGAGAACGCGGACGACCTTTTTCAGGTGGGCTGTGTAGGCCTCATCAAAGCCATCGACAATTTCGATACCACAAAGCCCGTGCGCTTTTCCACCTACGGCGTCCCCATGATCATCGGAGAGATCCGCCGCTACCTCCGGGACAACAGCGCCATCCGGGTTTCCCGCAGCATGCGGGACACCGCCTACCGGGTTCTCCAGGCCCGGGACCGCATCCTGGCGCAGACCCAGCGGGAACCCACGGTGGAACAGATCGCCAAGGAGCTGGAGATCCCCCGGGAGGAGGTGGTGTTTGCCATGGACGCCATCGTGGACCCGGTATCCCTGTATGAACCCATCTACGACCATGGCGGCGACGCCATCTGCGTCATGGATCAGGTGCGGGACACGAAGAATACCGACGAGTCCTGGACAGACCGCATCGCCCTCAAGGACGCGCTGAACCTGCTCAATGAGCGGGAGCGCCGCATTCTCTCTTTGCGGTTTTATGAGGGCAAGACCCAGATGGAGGTCTCCGAGGAAGTTGGCATCTCTCAGGCCCAAGTCTCCCGCCTGGAAAAGGGAGCCATCAACACCATCAAAAAACATATCTGACGGCCCTATTTGACGCGGCGGCGGGAATGGTATAAAATGATAAAAATGCAGCACCAAAGGAGGAGCCATTCCATGGATCTGATGAAGCTGGCCGAGAACCGGAACCGGAAAAACGCCTTCTGCCGCCGTCTGGGCATCCGCATCACGGAGATCGCCCCGGGCCGCGCGGTGGTCACCAAAACCGTGACGGAGGAGGACGTCAACCCTCTGGGCATTCCCCACGGCGGACTGTACTTCACCATGGCGGACACCGCCTGCGGCACCGCCATGGCCACCCACGGCTACGCCGCCGTCACCATGGACGCCAATTATCATTTCCTGAAAAGCGGCGCCGTGGGCGACACGCTGCGGGCGGAATCCTTTGAGGTCCGGTCCGGCCGTACCATCGGCGTCTACGACGTGCGCATCTCCAAGCAGGACGGCACGCTGCTGGGCTCCGGCACCTTCACCTTCTACCGGCTGGATCAGGAGCTGACGGTATAACCTCCCGCCAAGAAAAAAGCGGAGTGCCGCAGGGCACTCCGCTTTTTCTTCATTTCTTGAAGCTGTCCTTCAGGCTGACGCTGCGGTTGAACACCAGGTGCTCCGGAGAAGAGTCCTTGCTGTCCAGACAGAAGTAGCCCTGACGCAGGAACTGGAAGCTGGCGGGGAACACGGCGTCCACCAACCCCGCCTCCACCTTGCAGCCGGTGAGAATCTCCAGAGAGCTGGAGTTCAGACAGGAGAGGAAATCCTTGTCCGCCGCGTCGGGATCCGGGTCGGAGAAGAGGTTGTCGTACAGCCGCACCTCCGCGTCCACAGCAGTGGCGGCATCCACCCAATGGATGGTGGCGCCCTTCACTTTCCGGCCGTCGGCAGGGTCGCCGCCCCGGCTCTCGGGATCATAGGTGGCCAGCACCTCGGTGACGTTGCCGCTCTCATCCTGGACGCAGCCGGTGCAGGTGATGAGGTACGCCCCTTTCAGCCGGCACTCCGGTCCGCCCGGATAGAGCCGCTTGTACTTGGGCACCGGCTCCGGGAGGAAATCGTCAGCCTCGATCCAGAGCGTTCTGGAGAAGGTCACCTCCCGGGTACCGGCCGCGGGATCCATGGGATTGTTCTCCACGGTGACGGTCTCGCGCTGCCCCTCGGGATAGTTGGTAATGGTGAGCTTGATGGGCCGAATGACGGCCATGACCCGCTGGGCGGTTTCATTCAGGTCCTCCCGCAGGCAGTGCTCCAGAAAGCTGTACTCCACCACGTTGGCGGATTTGGCAACGCCGATCCGCTCACAGAAGTTCCGGATGGACCGGGGGGTATAGCCCCGACGGCGCAGGCCGCAGAGAGTGGGCATCCGGGGATCGTCCCACCCGGACACCTTCCCCTCCTCCACCAGCTTGCGGAGCTTGCGCTTGGAGAGGACCGTGTGGTCGATGCCCAAACGGGCAAACTCAATCTGCCGGGGGCGGCTGGGCAGGTCGCCGTGCTCTACCACCCAGTTGTAAAGGGGCCGGTGGTTCTCAAACTCCAGTGAGCACAGACTGTGGGTGATGCCCTCCAGCGCGTCCTGAATGGGATGGGCAAAGTCATACATGGGGTAGATGCACCACTTGGTCCCGTGGCGGTGGTGGGGCAGGTGGTTGATCCGGTAGATCACCGGGTCCCGCAGGTTGAAGTTGCCGCTGGCCAGATCGATCTTGGCCCGGAGTGTCATGGCCCCGTCCGGGAACTCCCCGTTGCGCATCCGCTCAAAAAGGTCCAGACTCTCCTCGATGGGCCGGTCCCGGTAAGGGCTCTTGGCGGGCACGCCGATGCTGCCCCGATACTCCTTGAACTCCTCCGGCGTCAGCTGGCAGACATAAGCCAATCCCTTCTTGATAAGGCCCACCGCCTGCCGGTAGTCCTCTTCAAAATAGTCGGACCCATAGAAAAAGCGATCGCCCCAGTCAAAGCCCAGCCAGTGGATATCCTCCTTGATCGCCTCCACAAACTCCTCGTCCTCCTTGGTGGGGTTTGTGTCGTCCATCCGCAGGTTGCAAAGGCCGCCGTACTTCTCGGCGGTGCCGAAATCAATGGTCAGAGCCTTGCAGTGGCCGATATGCAGGTAGCCGTTGGGCTCCGGCGGAAAACGGGTATGAACGGTCATGCCCTCGTACTGTCCGCCGGGGGCGATGTCCTCTTCAATGAACGCATGGATGAAGTTCCGGCTCTCCGCCTGCTCTTCCTGCGTGGTCTTGATCTCGTCAGCCATGGCTGTCAGTCCTTCCTGTGCAAGTTTTTCAGCATGGATTTGTATTATACCGAACTCAGCCAAAAAATGCAAGGAAAATCACACTGCGCCAGCATTTCACTGCAAAAGCCAATCCTCCACCACATCCCGCAGCGCCACCGGCGTCACCGATCCACGCGCCAGAGCTGCCAGCAGCGCCTCCACCTGCTCCCGGGACCCGGCCAGCCGCCGGACGGAGTCCTCCTCCCCGCCGTACTCCACGCTCACGCCGTAGACTGCCGCGTGATCCTCCAGCTGTTCTTCCAGCAGGAAGTAACGGACCGGAACCTCCCCGCATACCGCCGTGTCCGCAAGCTGTTTGTGCAAGGTGATCGCCTCCAGGTCAGATTTGGCAACAGGATATCACGGCGGCTTTGCGAAATTTGTCGAACTCTGCCGAATGGGTGGAATCAAAGCGCCTCTTTACAGCTCCAGCAGCCTCTCCAGCTCCTCTCGGCTGTACATCAGGTTCAGCGCTTCCAGCATCCCGTTGGCGGTCAGATGCTCCGGCAGGTCCAGCCTCCGCAGCAGCGCCTGCCGGCGGGCGGCGCTGTCCGGCCCGCCGCTGAGGCCCAGGGCGAACAGGTCCGCCTTGGTGATGGGCGCTTCGTCCGCCTGCGGCTCCGGCTCCTCATCCAGAAAGGTGGCCCCGCAGCGGCGCAGGGACTCCAGCAGCACCTCCGGCCGCATTCCCTCCACGCCCAGCTTCCCCTCCCGGCCGGGGCGGCGCTTGCGCCGCTCCTTGCCGCGGATATCCGGGATATATGCCTGCTTGATCTGCACTCCCGGCAGCGCGCCCTTGAGGTAATTGCGGATGACAAACCCGGCGCCGTCGCTGTCCGTGAGGATGATGAGGCCGCGCTTGTCCGCCAGACGCCGGAGAAAGCGGAGCTTTTCCTTATCATGGAACACGGAAAAGCCCCCCAGAGTGACCACGGCGGCGTCCACCACCTGGGCCAGAGCGTTTTTGTCGTAACGTCCCTCCACAACGATCACTTCCCGGATCCGCCTCATGCCCGCCGCGCCCCCAGCCGCACCAGCAGCAGCTTCAGCTCTCCGGCGGCGTCGGTGCCCTTTTCGCTCTTCATCCGCCGATCCAGCACCTGGCACATTTTCACCGCGTCGGCGCACCAGTCGGCAGTGGTGCGCTTCGCAGCGGTGAGCAGCAGCTTTGCCGGATAGTCGCTCTTCATCTCCCAGAGCTCCATGAGCCAGTACCGGTCCCGCCCGCTGTCGATGGCCAGCCGGGCGGTGTAGATCCGCCGCAGCTGGCTGCCCAGGGCCGCCAGGATCATAATGGGTTCCGTCTGCATCTTCAAAAGGTCCCCCAGGATCTCCGCCGCCCGGTCATAGTCTCCCTGAAGCACCGCGTCGGACAGCCGAAACACCTCCGCCGAGAGCACTGGGTCCGCCACAGCATCGATGTCCGCCCGGGTGACGGCGCCGCCCTTGGCATACGCCGCGATCTTGGCGATCTCCGGCACCAGTCCCGTCATCAGCCCTCCGCAGGTAAAGACCAGATACTCCGCCGTCTGGCGGTCGATCTCCTTTCCAAGCGCCCGGAACCGCCGGGCGATCCACGCCAGCAGATCTCCGCTCTCCGCCGCCCGGAACTCCACTGTCTGTACGTGCTCGGAAACGGCTTTCCACAGCTTCTTCATGGTCCGGTTGGGCTTGTAGGGCACCGTGTCGTAGACAAACACCACGCAGCAGTACGGCGGGATATCCTCCAGAAAGGCGATCATCCGCTCCCGCTGGTCCTCTCCCAGACGGAACAGATCGAAATCCGTCACCACGATGAGGGTCCGCTCCGCCATCATGGGCATGGCCTCCGCCGTCTCCGCCAGGGTCTGGACCGTCAGGTCCTTTCCTTCCAGCCGGTGGTCGTTGAACTCTTCAAAGCCGGCGGGCACCAGAACCTTGCGCAGCGCCCCCAGGTAATACTCCCGGAGATAGCTCTCCTCCCCGTGGAAAATATAGGCGCAGCCGGGGGTACCCCCAGCCAGGTCCGCCTTGAGCTTTTGCAGCGCCTCATTTTTCGCCGGCGCTTTCTTTCCGTATGCCATCTGTGTCTCCTCGATTCCATGATAGATGGATGTCGCCGTGCAGGTCCGTCCGGTACACGGCACAGTCCCGGGCTCCCAGCCGCCGCAGCGTCTCTGCCGCAGGGTGGCCGTAGCGGTTGTTCTCTCCCACGCTGATGCATACGATCTCCGGAGCCAGCGCGTCCAGCAGCTCCGCCGAGGTGGCGTCTGCGGCGCCGTGATGACCTGCCGCCAGCACCTCAATATCCGGCAGCTCCCAGGTCTCCAGCAGCCGCGCTTCCGCTCCGGCACTGAGATCACCGGTGATGAGCATCTCGCGCTCTCCCGCAGCGGCCAGAATGACAAGCCCGGCATCGTTTGCATCCGGCTCCCCCTCCAGCGGAGGAAAAACCGTCAATGCCGCTTCGCCCAGCTCCAGCTCCCGCCGCTGGTCCACCACTTCCACCGCCGCCCCCGATGCTTCCGCCGCCTGCAGCAGGACGGGCTCCCTGGAAAGCGGCTCCGGCACCAAAATCCGTTCCGCGGGCATCCGGGCCAGCAGTTCCTCCACACCGGAGATGTGATCGGCATCAAAGTGCGTGACAATCAGGTAGTCCAGCGTACCGCAGCCCATGGCGGAGAGCTGTTGAGCAGCCATTTCTCCGGGACCATACCAGCTGGCGGAGCTGCCGCAGTCCACCAAAGCAAACGTCCCGTGAGAGGCCAGAAGGATGCTCTGTCCCTGGTCCACATCCAGCATCACCGCGTCCAAATCCCCGTGGTAGGCCGCTCTTCCCGCCCAAACGGAGGCCGCCAGTGAAACAGCCGCCAATCCGGCCGAGAGCGCATACCGCCGCCTGGGTCCCCGGCGCAGGAGCCAGCACGTCCCGAAGAGTACATAGGCGAAGAGCATCCAGTACCCCACATACGGATTGCGCAGGTACACCGCGTGTCCCGGAACGGATGCCAGCAGATGGGCCGCCGCCAGAATATAACGGGCCGCCAAACCCGGGATCAGCGCCATCAGCGCGGCCAGAGGCGGAGAAATCACACTCGCCGCGACTGTCATCAGTCCGCCGATGAACGCCGCGCCTGCACTCCACAGGCACAGCAGATTGCTCACCGGAGAAATCAGCACCAGCGTTCCGAAATACAGCGCGCAGAGGGGCGCGGTGAACACCAAGGCGCCCATGGTGGCGGAGAAGCTGTTTTTCACCAGCCGTATCAGCCGCTTTTCTTTTTTCTTTCTCAGCATTCCGGCCAGCCGGGGCGTCACGATCTGCAGCCCCGCCATGGCTCCAAAGGACAGCTGCAGGCTGATGGATGCGGCAGCAAAGGGATTTTTCAGCAGGATCAGCATCAGTGCCGTGGTGAGGGTGGTGGGTCCGTCGCTCCTCCGGTGCACCAGAGGCCCCGCCATCCAGAACGCCAGCATCACGCAGGCTCGTACCACCGAGGGTGAGGCACCGGTGAGGAACACATAAAACACCAGCAGCGGCGCCGTGATGAACACCGTCCCCCGGTACCAGCGTCCGGTGAGCAGATACGCCATAGTCAGCAGGAATCCGCAATGCATGCCGGAAACGGCCAAAATATGGGAAAGGCCCGCCTCGGAAAGATCCGCCGAGGCGCTGACCGATACGGCGGAACGGTCTCCCGTGAGAATTGCCATCAAAAACGCGGCGGCGTCCCCTTCCAGCAGTATCCCGATCCGCTCCCGCATGGCGCGTCCCACACGCAGCGCCTGCCAGCGCAGCGCGTCCTCCGTCCCGGAGGACACTTCCGCCTCGCCCCGCTGATAGGCCAGCAGAAATACGCCCCTGGAAGTAAACGTCGTGACATCGCTGTCCCGGATACGGGCAGCGCTCTGAAAGGAGACTGTGTCGGTGACGGTCTGCCCCGGAAGACATTCCAGCAAAGACACCGGGCCGTAGTACATCACCTTGCCGGGCAGCCCTTCCAGCTGCGCCTCCACCCGGGCGCCGTAGTCCGTGGCCTCCGGATCTCCGCACAGGGTCATCACCACCCGGGCCTCCGTCCCCGCCAGAGCCTCCATGGGGCTCTGCACCTGCCGGATATACAGCCAGTGATATCCAAGAGACAGGGAAACAGCCACACATGCCAGCAGTGCCCGGCGGCGGAGCTCATGGGGCAGCAGCAGCGCTCCGCACCCCAGTGCAAAAAAAGCGAACGCCGCAGGCAGCAGATGCTCCGGCTCCAGCCAATACTGCGCCAGAAAGATGCCGGCGGAAAATGAACCGGCAAACCACGCCAGTTTCCTCATACGCCGTCTCCAGACTCCCGCAGGGGAACGTGTGTACTGCGCATGCCATCACCTCAAAAAAGCTCCGCCCGGGTCACCTTTTCAAAAGGAACCCGGACGGCCGCCTGTTGCTCCTAGTGGGATTATACACTGTCCGTCCCGGCGCTGTAAAGTCCCGGCCACCGGATTTCCCCGCCTTGCAGGCCTTTGCCCGCCGCCGCTCCATTTGTGTGCGCCCAGCCCGTCACTTCCCCGGAACATGACGGACAAAAAAGACACCCTCCTGCGGGAGGGCGTCTTTTGGTCCGTTTTCAGCCTGGAGGCCAGGTCATGTCCCTGCCGCTGAGCACATGGAAGTGCAGGTGGAACACGCTCTGCCCCGCCTGCTCGCCGATGTTGGAGACCACCCGGTAGCTCTCCAGCCCCTGCTCCTTGGCCAGCTTGGCGATGACCTCAAAGATGTGGGCCACCACGGCGCTGTTATCCCCCGTCACCTCCGACACAGAGCCAATATGCGCCTTGGGCACCACCAGGAAATGAGTGGGCGCCTGAGGAGCGATGTCGTTGAAGGCAAAGCAGAGATCGTCCTCATAGACCTTGCTGCTGGGGATCTCGCCTGCGATGATCTTGCAGAACAGGCAATCAGACATGATAGAAACCTCCTTTGTTGAGACGTTCAGATAAACTGATTATACACCGGATCATACCGGCAGTCCAGCCCCTCCAATACCCGGCACAGCGACGCCTGATCCGTGTCCAGATCATCACACAGTGCCGGGAGGCTGGGATACTGATCCCGAAGCTTGGTATTCACATAGCTCAGCAGGATATGGGGATCCTTCGGCAGCATCACTTCAGCTTCTCCGCCACAAAATCATCCACAGCAGCCAGCGCGTCGTCCAGCTTCAGCAGGTCACTGCCGCCGCCCATGGCGCTGTCCGGCTTGCCGCCGCCCCTGCCGCCGCAAACGGCGCACACGGATTTCACCAGCTCACCGGCCTTGACGCCCCGCTTGACGGCCTCGGGGCCGCACACCGCCAGGAAGGTGATCTTTCCGTCGTTGACGGAAGAGAGGACCGCTACCACGCCGCTCTCCTTGTCCCGCAGGAAATCGCCCATCTGCCGCAGAGCGGCGGCATCCATGCCGTCCCGGTGGACAGTGAGAACCTTCAGCCCACCCACGTCCTTGGCGGCCATCAGGAACTGACGGGCCTCGCCCAGAGAGGCCTCCGTCTTGAATTTCTCCAGCTCGTGGCGCAGGCTCTTCATCTCGGACAACTGCTGCTCAGCCTTCCCTGCCAGATCGCCGGGCGTGGTCTTGAACATCTGCGCCACACGGAACAGCAGCTCCTGGTTCCGGTTCATCACATCCAGACTGGTCCGGCCCACGGTGGCCTCGATCCGGCGCACACCGGAGGCGATGGATGCTTCAGACTTGATGCGGAAGGGACCCACCTTGGCGGTGTTGTCCAAATGGGTGCCGCCGCAGAACTCCATGGAGAAGTCCCCCATCTCCACCACGCGGACGGTATCGCCGTACTTCTCACCAAAAATGGCCACGGCGCCCTTTTTCCTGGCCTCTTCGATGGGCAGCACCTCGGTGACCACCGGGTAGCCCTCCAAAACAGCGTCGTTGACGATGCGGTCCAGCTCCGCCAGCTGCTGGGGAGTGATCGCTTCAAAATGGGTGAAATCGAAGCGCAGGCGGTCCGGCTCCACCAGAGAGCCGGCCTGGTGAACATGGTCTCCCAGGACCTTCTTCAGCGCCGCGTCCAGCAGATGGGTGGCGCTGTGGGCCCGCATGATGGCCCGGCGGCGGTCCTCGTCGATGGCGGCGTCCACAATTTGGCCCACCTGGAACTGGCCGGAGAGCACCTTGCCGTAATGCATGAACTTGCCGCCCTTGTTCTTCTGCACATTGGTGACCTCGAACCGGGCCTCCCCGGCGGTGATGACGCCGCGGTCGGCCACCTGGCCGCCCATCTCCGCATAGAACGGGGTCTGATCCAGCACCAGAATGGCCTCCGCGCCGGCAGCCACCTCTTCCCGCAGTTCTTCCTCCGCCACGATGGCCAAAACCTTGCCCTGGGCCCGGGTGCAGGTATAGCCCACAAACTCCGTGGCGGGCATGTCGCTGCCGAATTCGATGCCGGCCCAGCCCAGATCGCCCAGGGCCTCCCGGGCCTTCCGGGCGCGGACACGCTGCTCTTCCATCATGGCGTCAAAGCCCGCCCGATCCACTTCCATACCGGCCTCTTCCACCATCTCTGCGGTAAGGTCAATGGGGAAGCCGTAGGTATCGTAGAGCTTGAAGGCGTCGGCACCGGAGAACACGGTCTCGCCCTTGGCCTTGTGGGCGCTGAGCAGCTCGTTGTAAATCTTCATGC
>CALWXI010000247.1 GCA_944385455.1 uncultured Oscillospiraceae bacterium
GACACCGCCTGCAACACCGCCGTGGAGTGCATCGACAAGCTGCGGGACACCATGCAGTCCCATGAGCGCTGCTCCGTGGTGGAGGTGATGGGCCGCCACGCCGGATACCTGGCGCTGTATGTGGGCATCGCCGTGGGCGCCACCGCCGTGCTGATCCCCGAGCGGCCGGTGGACTTTGAGCAGGACATCGCCGAGAAGATCCGCCGTGCCCGTCTGGCGGGCACCACCCACTACATGGTGGTGGTGGCCGAGGGCGCGGGCAGCGCCGTGGAGATCGGCAAGCGCATCCACGAGGAGATCGGCATCGACCCCCGGGTCACCGTGCTGGGCCACATCCAGCGGGGCGGCTCCCCCTCCGCCCGGGACCGGGAGACCGCCAGCCGCATGGGCTACGAGGCGGTGATGAGCCTGGCGGCCGGCAAGGGCAACCGCATCGTGGCCACCCAGAACGGCCGCATCGTGGACCTGGACATGGAAGAGGCGCTGCAGATGAAAAAGACCTTCCAGATGGACCGCTATCAGATCCTGGAGGCCCTCACCAGCTCCGGCCTTGCCGAGGAACCCTTCGCCTGATCCCGTCCGTCCCCGGATCAAAGCAGCGCCGGACCGCAAGATCGGTCCGGCGCTGCTTTTTCATTTCCCCTGGCCGTAGGTGCGGAAGCGGACCATGGCCCGGTCCATCTCCTCCTCCGTCAGCACGCTGGGCGTGCCCACGGCCATGGCCTGCCACTGGAGCCGGGCCACGAACTCCAGGTCCCGGGCCAGGGCGCACGCGCCGGGAAGGTCCTCGCCCCAGACCACCGGGCCGTGGTTGCCCAGCAGCACCGCCCGGCCGTCCCCGCAGGTCTCCGCCGCCTGCTCCGCCAGCTCCCGGGTGCCGAAGAGGCGGTAGGGGGCGCAGGGCACCTCCCGCACGCCGGCGGCGGCCGCGGCGTAGTGCACCGGCCGGATGGGCAGGCCCAGCACCGCCAGGGTGGTGCAGTAGACGGAATGGGTGTGGACCACCGCCCGGGCCGCCGGGTGGCGGCGGCAGAGGATGGCGTGGAGGGCCCACTCGCTGGAGGGCTTCCGCTCCCCCTCCAGAACGCGGCCGTCCAGATCCATCACCACGATGTCCTCCGGGGTCACGGCTCCGCAGGACACGCCGGAGGGGGTGACGGCCATGCAGCCCTCCGCCGGGTCATAGACGCTGAGGTTGCCGCTGGTGCCGGGACACAGGCCCTCCCGGCTCATCTGCCGGCCCCACTCCGCCAGCTGCGCCCGGGCCGATTCCAGTTTCATATCACGCATCTCCTTTCCGAAAAAGGCCGGTTCAGAGACGGTCGGCCTTGGGGCGATGGTTCAAATGGGGGAGCGCCGGCCGCCGGAGAGCCGCCGCTTCCAGATGGACGGCGCCATCAGCAGCAGCATGGGGAAGATCTCCAGCCGGCCCACCAGCATGTCAAAGGACAGCAGCAGCTTGCTGAAGGGGGAGAAATCCGCGAAATTCCCCATGGGGCCCACCAGCTCCAGGCCGGGGCCGATGTTGTTGATGCAGGAGGCCAGGGCGGTGAAGGTGGTCACCATGTCGAACTGCTCCAGGGAGAGCAGCAGGAAGGAGGCGGTGAACACCAGCAGGTACACGGTGAGATACAGATGTACGCCCCGCAGCTGCCGGTCCGAGACGGTCTTGTCCTCAAAACGCACCGTGGAAACGGCGTTGGGGTGGAGCATCCGGCGCATGTCGGCATAGGAGGCCTTGATGAGGATCACCACCCGGGCCACCTTGATGCCGCCGCCGGTGGACCCGGCGCAGGCGCCCACGAACATCAGCACCACCAGGATGCCCCGGGAGAACTCCGGCCAGAGGTTGAAGTCCACCGTGGCGTAGCCCGTGGTGGTGATGATGGAGGAGACCTGGAAGAAGGCGTGGCGCAGGCTGGTGAGGGCGGAGCCGTAGATGTGGAGGATATCCAGGGTGATGGCGCCCACCGCCGCCGCCACGATCACCACATACGCCCGCAGCTCCTCGGAGCGGAACACCTCCCGGAAGTGGCGGGTGAGCAGGAAATAATAGAGGTTGAAGTTCACGCCGAAAAGCAGCATGAACACGCCGATCACCACGTCGAAATAGGCGCTCTGGTACGCGCCCACGCTGAGGTTCCGGCAGCTGAAGCCGCCGGTGCCCGCGGTGTCGAAGGCGTGGACGCAGGCGTCGAAGAGGGGCATGCCTCCCGCCAGCAGCAGCACGATCTCCAAAAGGGTGATGGCCAGGTAGATCCCGTAGAGGATCTTGGCAGAGTCCCCCATGCGGCTGGCCAGCTTGCCCACCGTGGGACCGGGCACCTCCGCCCGCAGCAGATGCATGCCGTGGCCGTCGGACATGGGCAGCACCGCCATGACGAACACCAGCACGCCCATGCCGCCCACCCAGTGGGTGAAGCTGCGCCAGAACAGGCCGCTGCGGGTCAGGGACTCCACCTCCCGCAGGATGCTGGAGCCGGTGGTGGTGAAACCGGACACCGTCTCAAAAAAGGCGTCCACCATGGAGGGGATGTCCCCGGAGAGGACGAAGGGCACCGCGCCGAAGGCGGATACGAGGATCCACGCCAGGGCCACCACGGCAAAGCCGTCCCGGGCGTAGAGCGCCGTGCGCTTGGGCCGGGGCAGCCCCAGCGCGCCGCCCAGCAGCACCAGCACCAGGATGGGCAGCAGGAAGGGCAGCACGGACTCGCCGTAGAGCAGCGCCACCAGCATGGGCAGCGCCATCAGCGCCGCCTCGCTGAGCAAAATCCGGCCGATCACAAAGCCGATCATCTGATAGTTCACGCCGCTCCTCCCGTCTCACTTGAGAATATCATGGATATCCTGCAGCGCCATCCCCGTGGTGACCACGATCACGTCGTCGTTGGGGTGGATGGCGTCGCTGCCGGAGGGGATGATGATGGCCCCGTTGGGCCGCACGATGCCCGCCAGCAGCACGCCGGGGCGCAGATCCAGGTCCTTCAGCGGCACGCCGACGAAGGACACGTCCTTGGTCACATGGAACTCCAGGGCCTCCACCGCTCCGTCCACCAGACGGTGCAGCGTCTTGACCTTGGAGCCGGAGGCGCTCTGCATGGCCCGGACGTACTGGAGGATCAGCTCCGTGGTCACCGCGCCGGCGGACACCACGCTGTCCAGCATCCCCTCGGCGGACACCAGGTCCAAAAGCGTCCGGCGGTTCACCTTGGCCACCACCTTGCAGCAGTCTCCGGAGAGGCGCGCCGCGCTCATGGACATGAGGATGTTGGCCTCGTCGATGCCGGTGATGGCCACGAAGGCATCCGTGCTCTCGATGCCCTCCTCATGGAGCAGCTCGCTGTCCGTGCCGTCTCCCACGATCACCAGCGCCTTGGGCAGCCGCTCGCTCATCTGCACACAGCGCCGCTCGTCCCGGTCGATGATCTTCACCGACATGCCCATGCGCAAAAGCTCCTGGGTCAGGTAGTAGCAGATCCTGCTGGCGCCCACGATGATGGCCGAGGAGGCACGGCTCCGGAACACGAACAGGTGCTGGAAGAACTTGGACAGCTGCTCCGGAGAGGCGGTGAGGTAGATCTTGTCGCCGGAGCGGAGCACAAAGTCGCCGGAGGGGATGATCGTCTCGTCCTTCCGGGCCACGGCGCAGATCAGCACCCGCACCTGGGTGTTCCGATACAGATCGGAAAGCTGCATCCCGTTCAGGGCGGAGTTCTCCGGCAGGCGGTACTCCACCAGCTCCAGCCGGCCCTTGGAAAAGGACTCCAGCTTCATGGCCGCGGGGAAGCGCAGCACCCGGGCGATCTCCCGGGCGGTGGCCTTCTCCGGATTGATGGCCATGGAAAGGCCCAGCTCCTCCCGCATGAAGCGCAGCTGGGCTTCATATTCGGGATTGCGGATGCGGGCGATGGTGTGCTTGACGCCCAGCTTCTTGGCCACCAGGCACGTCACGATGTTGATCTCGTCGCTGGAGGCCGTGGCGATGAGCAGCTCCGCCTTGGCGGCGTCCGCCTCCTTCTGCACCTCGTAGCTGGCGCCGTTGCCGCACACGCCCATCACATCGTATACATTTATAATGTTGTCAATGAGCTGCCCGTTTTCGTCGATGACGGTGACGTCATTGTCGATGGACAGCTGCTGCGTCAGCGCAAGGCCTACTTTTCCCGCCCCCACGATGATGATCCTCATATCCACCCCTCGTTTTCTCCCGCGTCCGCCGCACGGCGCGCGGGGTTGATGCCGGATGCCGGCGCATCCGTGAATGCATTATAACGAATCTGTGGGAAAAAGGGAATAGGTTTCTGCGTGTATCCGCAAATTTTCATTGTGCAGTTTCCATATTTTTTCATGACTTCCTTTTTTCCTCTTGACAAACATCCCCCTCCTCGCATACAATGTGCTTAAATTATTTTAGTTAAATAATTTTAATTAAAATAATTGATATTTCGACATCAAGGAGTGCACATATGGAATTCGAGAAAGTACGCGACATCATCGTGGAGACCCTGGGCTGCGACGCCGAGCAGGTGACCCTCACCGCTTCCCTGGCCGACGATCTGGGCGCCGATTCCCTGGCTTCCGTGGAGCTGGTGATGGCTCTGGAGGAGGCCACCGGCGTGACCATCGACGACGCCGACGTGGCGGGCCTCAAGACCGTGGGCGATATCATGGACTACCTGGCCTCTCACAAGGCCTGATCTTCGCTCCGGAGGGGGACCTGGTCCCCCTCCGGAATCCACTTTCCGGTGAGAAAGGAACCGCCATGACGAATCAAGAGATTTATGATCTGATCGCCTGCTTTGAGCGCAGCTCCCTCCAGTCGATGAAGCTGTCCCGGCAGGATTTTTCCATAGAGCTGTCCCGGGCCGCGGCTGCGGCCGCCCCCGTGGCCGCCCCCGTGGCCGCAGCCACGGCCCCCGCTGCGGCGGCCGCCCCCGCCGCCGCGCCCGCCCCCGCGGATGACGGCAGCACCATCACCGCCCCCCTGGTGGGCACCTTCTACGCCGCCCCCGCGCCCGACCAGCCCCCCTTCGTGTCCGTGGGCGACCGGGTGAAGAAGGGGCAGACCGTCTGCCTCATCGAGGCCATGAAGATGATGAGCGAGGTCCCGGCCCCCTGCGACTGCGTCATCGAGGCCGTGCTCAAGGCCGACGGCGAGCTGGCCGCCTTCGGCGAGGCGCTGCTGCGCATCAAGCCATGCTGAAGCGGGTATTGATCGCCAACCGGGGCGAGATCGCGCTGCGGGTGCTGCGGGCCTGCCGGGAGATGGACATCGAGACCGTGGCCGTCTACTCCCAGCCCGACGCGGACGCCCTGCACGTCCAGATGGCCACCCAGGCCGTGTGCATCGGCCCGGCCAAGGCCAGCGAGAGCTATCTCAACCAGAACGCGCTGCTGGCGGTGGCCAGGGCCACCGGCTGCGACGGGCTTCACCCCGGCTACGGCTTTTTATCTGAAAACGCCGACTTCTCCGATGCCTGCGCCCAGGCGGGAGTGACCTTCATCGGGCCCTCCGGGGACAGCATCCGCAAGGCCGGCTCCAAATCCGCCGCCCGGGACCTGATGAAGGCCGCGGGCGTTCCTGTGACCCCCGGCTCCGACGGCCCCGTGTCCTCCGTGGAGGAGGCGCTGGCGGCGGCGGAGTCCGTGGGCTACCCGGTGCTGCTCAAGGCCAGCGCCGGCGGCGGCGGCCGGGGGATCCGGCGCTGCGAAAACGCCGAGAGCCTGCCCGCCGCCTACGCCGAGGCCAAGGCGGAGGCGCAGGCGTGCTTCGGAGACGACGAGATGTATCTGGAGAAGCTGGTGCTCTCTCCCCGGCACATCGAGTTCCAGGTGCTGGCGGACCGCCACGGCAACGTGATCCACCTGGGAGACCGGGACTGCTCCGTCCAGCGGCGCAACCAGAAGCTCATCGAGGAGGCCCCCGCCCGGTGCCTGACGCCGGAGCTGCGGGAGGCCATGGGTGAGGCCGCCGTCCGGGCGGCCCGGGCCGTGAACTACGAGGGCGCCGGCACCATCGAATTCCTGCTGGACGCCGACGGCAAGCACTTCTACTTCATGGAGATGAACACCCGGATCCAGGTGGAGCACGGCGTGACGGAGATGATCACCGGCGTGGATCTGGTGCGCCAGCAGCTGCGCATCGCCTCCGGCCTCTCCCTGGACATCGCCCAGGAGGACGTCCGCCTCACGGGCCACGCCATCGAGTGCCGCATCAACGCCGAGGACCCGTCCAAAAACTTCCAGCCCTGTCCCGGCCAGGTGTCCTTCCTCCACTTCCCCGGCGGCGCCGGGGTGCGGGTGGACTCCTGCCTCTACAACGGCTGCACCCTCTCCCCCTACTACGACTCCATGGCGGCCAAGCTCCTGGTCCACGCTCCCACCCGGCTGGAGGCCATCCGCAAGATGCGCCGCTGCCTGGAGGAGTTCACCCTGGAGGGCTTCCCCACCAACGCGGAGCTGAGCTATCAGATCCTGTATCACCCCATCTTCGTCCGGGGCGGCTGCACCACGGCCTTCCTGGACGCCCATCTGCCCGAGCTGCTGGACTTCAGCCGCCGGGTGGAAGAACATGAGGAGCGCGTATGAACAGTATTTTCGCCAAGCGGCGGGCACGGCTCCTGGCCATGAAGGCCATCCGGGACAACTACGTCCCCGGCGACAAGCTGGTCACCTGCCCCAAGTGCGGCCAGGAGAGCGAGCGCAAGGCGGTGGCCGAGGGTCTGTCCGTGTGCCCCCACTGCGGCTACCACTGGCCCATCGGCGGCTACTACCGCCTCAGCACCATCCTGGATCCCGGCTCCTTCCGGGAGCTCAACGCCAAATATCCCCCGGCGGACCCTCTGTCCTTCCCGGGCTACCGGGGCAAGCTCACCGCCGCCCAGCACCGCACCGGCCTCAACGAGGCCGCCGTCACCGCCACCGGCACCATCGACGGCCGCAAATGCGTGGTGGGTGTGCTGGACAGCCGCTTTTTCATGGGCAGCATGAGCGCCGCCGTGGGTGAGAAGATCACCCTGGCCATCGAGTATGCCGCCAAGAACAAGCTCCCCCTCATCATTTTCTCCGCCAGCGGCGGCGCCCGGATGCAGGAGGGCATCCTCTCATTGATGCAGATGGCCAAGACCTCCGCGGCCCTGGCCCGGCTGTCCGACAAGGGGATCCTCTACATCTCCGTGCTGACGGACCCCACCACCGGCGGCGTCACCGCCAGCTTCGCCTCCCTGGGCGACATCATCCTGGCCGAGCCCGGCGCCCTCATCGGCTTCGCCGGCCCCCGGGTGATCCAGCAGACCATCGGCGAGACGCTGCCCGAGGGCTTCCAGCGGGCGGAGTACCAGGAGGAGCACGGCTTCGTGGACGCCGTGGTCCCCCGGGCCCGGATGCGGGACACCCTGGCCCAGCTGCTGATGCTCCACGAGAAAGGAGGCCGCGCATGAGCACCCTCACCGCCGCCCAGCGGGTGGCCATTGCCCGCCACCCCCAGCGGCCCAACGTCTGCGATTTCATCGACGGCCTCTTCACCGACTTCTTTGAGTGCAGGGGCGACCGCCTGTGCGGCGAGGACGCCGCCATCCTGGGCGGCGTGGCCCGCTTCCACGGCCAGAGCGTCACCGTCATCGGCACCCGCAAGGGCAAGACCCTGGAGGAAAACCTCAAGTGCAACTTCGGTATGCCCAACCCCGAGGGCTACCGGAAGGCCCTGCGGCTGATGCGCCAGGCGGAGAAGTTCCGCCGCCCCGTCATCACCCTCATCGACACCTCCGGCGCCTATCCCGGCCTGGAGGCCGAGGCCCGGGGCCAGGGCGAGGCCATCGCCCGGAACCTTCTGGAGATGAGCCGGCTGACGGTGCCCGTGGTGGCCGTCATCACCGGCGAGGGCAACAGCGGCGGCGCGCTGGCGCTGGGCGTTGCCAACCGGGTGTTGATGATGGAGAACTCCGTTTACGCCATCCTCTCCCCCGAGGGCTTCGCCTCCATCCTCTGGAAGGACTCCTCCCGCAGCGCCGAGGCCTGCGAGATGATGAAGCTCACCGCCCCGGATCTGATGCACCTGGGCGTCATCGACGACATCATCCCCGAGCCGGAGGGCGGCGCCCACACCGCGCCCCTCCAGGCCGTGCGGCAGGTGGACCGCGCCCTGCGCCGCCACCTCAGCTCCCTGAGCAAGGAGAGCGGCGCCGCCCTGGCCGCCGACCGCTACCAGAAATTCAGAAAGATGGGGGCGGCCGCCTCCCAGAAGGAGGAGCTATGAGTGGGATCAAGATCCGCGGCACCGGCCGCTGCGTCCCGCAGCACATCGTCACCAACGATGACATGGCCAAGATCGTGGAGACCAACGACGAGTGGATCACCACCCGCACCGGCATCCGCCACCGCCACCACTGCACCGGCAGTGAGAACCACACCTATCTCTGCACCCAGGCGGCCAGGTCCGCCCTGGCCAAGGCGGGCGTCCGCCCGGAGGACATCGGCGCGTGCATCGTGGCCACGCTGACGGCCGACGAGCTGGTGCCCGCCGCAGCCTGCACCCTCCAGCGGGAGCTGGGCCTGC
>CALWXI010000248.1 GCA_944385455.1 uncultured Oscillospiraceae bacterium
AGCTGCGCGGCCAGGCCGGTCAGAGAGCCGGTGGCCATGGCGGCAAGCAGCATGACGGGGAGGTACCAGAATACGGCGCGGCTTTGAAGAATCAGGGCCGCCGCGGCCAGCTGGCCCACCTGGTGGGCCATGGCGCTGAACACGCTGAGAATCCAGAGCTGCCCGGGGGCAAAGCAGCGCCGCAGCAGCGCCAGAACGGCAAAGGCCAAAAGGCCTCCTGCGAGACTGTAGGCGATGGCGGACACCTGGCCGGTCAGGGTGCAGCCCAGCAAAATCCGCACCAGCAGCAGCGCCAGCGCCGCCGGCGGGTCCAGATAGACGTAGGTGAAGAGGGTGAAGATGTTGCTGAGTCCCAGCTTGATGCCCGGAATCGGGGCCAAGGGCGGCAGCTGGGCCTCCAGCAGATAGACGCACAGGGAGGCGGCGGTGAGCAGGGCCAGGGCGGCCAGCCGCCGGGTGCGGCTCATGAGGCGTCGGCCCATCGAACGATGAGCCGGTGGGGAAGACACGTGATGGGCGTGCCGCCGGGCTTTAGGGGGCCGTGCTGGACACAGACCTGGTTTTCACAGTCGGCCTCCGAGACATAGACGGTCTCCGGGGTGATGGTCAGCACGTTGTAACCCCCTTCCCAGGGAATGGTGACGGTATAGGACGACGAGACCTGCGAGAGGTCCAGGGTATACAGAAGCTGCCCGTCCTGGCTCACCAGGACGGTAGGGCCATGACTGCGCCGGGCCATCCAGAGAAGGGCCGACAGAGAGAGCGCCGCGATCAGGCCGAGAATCAGAAGATACCACCGGGTCTTCATCGGGCGATCACCTCGTAGTCCTCCGAACAATGGAATCGCCCGTCCAGCCCTTCGGTGATGGATATGCCGTCGTCGGTCAAAAATACCGCCTCAAAGTCCACGGGGCAGCTGCGCCAGAGCGCCGCGCCGTCCTGAAGGCCCAGGACGAAGAGCGCCGTGGAGAGGCCGTCCGCCCAGGTGTCGTCCTCGCAGAGAACCGTCACGGACCGCAGGCCTGTGTCGGCAGGGAAGCCGGTCTCCGGGTCGAAGATGTGGTGATAGGTCTGGCCGTCCTGGGTGAAATACCGCTGATAGTCGCCGGATGTCACCACGGCGCAGTCCATCGCCTCCACGGTGCAGCAGTAGCTTGCCGGGTCCTGGGGGTCGGCGATGCCCACGATCCAGGGGCTGCCGTCCGGCTTGGCGCCAACGGCCCGGATATTGCCGCCGAGATTGAGCAGGGCGGAGGTGACGCCCTGGTCATGCAGGACCTTTGCCGCGCTGCCGGCGGCAAAGCCCTTGGCGATGCCGCCCAGGTCCACGGCCATGCCGGGCTTTTCCAGTGCTGCGTCGAGCCCCTCCAGGCGAAGGCGCTCATAATCCACCAGTGCCAGAGCTGCTGTCAGTTCCGCTGCTTCCGGTACGGTGGGGGAGCCGTCGTACCAGCCCCACAGGCGGACCACCGGGCCGATGGTGACGTCCAGCGCTCCGCCGGAGGCCACGGAAATCTCCCGGGCAGCTGCCAGCAGCGCCGCTGTCTCGGACGAGAGGGTAAGCGTCCCCTGGGCATTGAGCCGGGCGACGTCACTCTGGGGTTCTCCGATGGAAAAGAGCTGCTCCAGCCGGAGGATTTCCGCCTGCGCGGCGTCCAGTGCGGCACTGTCGCCATAGGCCTCCAGGGTGATGACGGTGTCCATGGCGAAAAACTCCCGCCGTACCGGCGCGGTGGAGCAGCTACAAAGAACGGAGAGGAGCAGCACACAAAGGATCAACTTTCGCATGACACGCCACCTCTCCGGGAACAAGGTCTACACTATTGAATTAATCATATCAGATTATAGGGAAATGTCAATAAAATATCTGCGAGTATTTCTTAAATAACTGGTGAAAATATATAAAAATTTACTCCGCTGCTGTGTAAAGTGCTAAATCTTCCACCACAGCTTCGGCACAGCGCATCCCATCCACCGCGGCGGAGAGGATACCGCCGGCGTAGCCGGCGCCCTCACCGCAGGGGTAGAGGCCGGACACGGCGGAGCGACAGCCTTCATCCCGCACGATGCGCACCGGGGAGGAGCTTCTGGTCTCCGGTGCGGCGAGGACGGCATCGGGCGTGCAGAAGCCGTGGAGTTTTTTGTCCAGCGCGGGAATGGCCTGCTCCAACACGGCGGTGATGGCCTCCGGCAGCACCTGGTGGAGATCACACAGCGTGACGCCGGGGCGATAGGTGGGAGTTACACTGCCCAACGCCTGGCTGGGACGCTTTTGCAGAAAATCTCCCACCAGCTGGGCCGGGGCGCGGTAGTTGCTGCCGCCGGCGACAAAAGCCCTGGACTCCAGCTCCCGCTGCCAATACATCCCGCACAGGGGAGAGGAATCGGGGAAATCCTCGGGGTGCAGCGTCACCAGCAGGGCGGCGTTGGCGTTTTCTCCGTCCCGGGCGGCGTTGCTCATGCCGTTGGTGACGACCCGTCCCGGCTCTGAGGCGGCGGCCACCACCTGTCCGCCGGGACACATACAGAAGGTGTAGGCAGAGCTGCCGTCTGGCAGGCGGACGTTCAGCTTGTAGTCCGCCGGCGGCAGCAGGCCGGTCTCGGCCATGGGGCCGTATTGGCTCCGGTTGATCAGCGCCTGGGGATGCTCGATCCGCACGCCCATGGAAAAAGGTTTCGGCTCCATGGGGACGCCCTGACCGTGGAGCGTCTCAAAGGTATCCCGGGCGCTGTGGCCGATGGCCAGGATCACCTGGTCACAGGGCAGGAGTGTTGTCTCGCCGTCCTGGCGCACCCAGAGCCCGTTGAGCCGCCCTTCCGACATGGCGAGGGACGTCACCTGGGCGCCGAAGCGCACTTCGCCGCCCAGTTCCAAAATTCTGGCCCGGATGCGCTGCACCACCTGGAGCAGCACGTCAGTGCCCACATGGGGTTTGGCGTCATAGCAGATTTGCTCCCCGGCGCCGGCGGCGGCAAACTGCTCCAGTACCCACTGGCAGCGGGGATTGCGGATGCCGGAATTGAGTTTTCCGTCGGAGAAGGTGCCGGCCCCGCCTTCGCCGAACTGCACGTTGCAGTCGGGGTCCAGTTGGCCGGTGCGCCAGAAGTGTTCCACCTTTTCGTGGCGGGTCTGGGCGTCCTGGCCCCGCTCCAGCACCAGGGGCTTTAAGCCGGCCTGGGCCAGCACCAGTGCCGCAAACATCCCGCCGGGGCCGAAGCCAACGATCACCGGGCGGTACCGGGGCGTCAGCGCCGGTTGGGGCAGCTGGTAGACATAATCTTCTGCCAGAGAGAGCTTGGGATGTTTCAATCTTTTGAGCAGGGCCGTCTCATCCTGCCGCAGCGCCACATCCACGGTGTAGACGATGCGGATGTCCTGCTTTTTCCGGGCGTCGATGGAGCGGCGGTGGATTTTCAGTGTCGTGATCTCTCCGGGCCGGAGCTTCAGGAGCTTGGCGCAGCGCGTCCGCAGGTGATCCTGGCTTTCTCCGGGGGAGAGGATGATGTCCCGAATGCGAATCATGTGTCCTCCTTTTGACCCAGCAGCCCGGCCAGACGGCCGGAACTCCAGGCCCATTGCAGGTTGTAGCCGCCGCAGTCGCCGTCCACGTCCAGCACCTCGCCGCAGGCGAAGAGGCCGGGACAAAGGCGGCTTTCCAGCGTGTC
>CALWXI010000249.1 GCA_944385455.1 uncultured Oscillospiraceae bacterium
CACACCCGCCGGGACTTCTACGATGCCGAGACCGGCATCAACACCCGGCAGATCTACCGCTCCAGCAAGCTCCTGAGCAACATTACCGGCGTGCCCATCCCGCCCAGCAAGGCCATTGTGGGCGCCAACGCCTTTGCTCACGAGTCCGGCATCCACCAGCACGGCGTGATCTCCAACGCCCAGACCTATGAGATCATGAGCTCCACCGACGTGGGCATCCCTCAAAACACCATGGTCCTGGGCAAGCACTCCGGCAAGCATGCCCTGCGGGAAAAGCTCATCTCCATGGGCTACGAGCTGGACGATGAGGCCCTGGAGGCGGTGTTCACCCGGTTCAAGGACCTGGCGGACAAAAAGAAGAACATCACCGGCAGCGACATCGAGGCCCTGGTCCTTCACCGCCGCAACGCCTTCATCGGCGGCTGCAAGCTGCTGGGCCACGTGGTGAACACCGGCCACGGCGTGCCCAACACCTCCTATATCAAGCTTCAGCGGGGCGATGAGGTGCTGGAGGACGTGGCCATCGGCACCGGTCCTCTGGATGCCTCCTTCCAGGCCATCAACCACATGCTGGGGCTGGAGGATGTCCGGCTGGAGAGCTTCAGCCTCAACGCCGTCACCGACGGCGAGGACGCCGTGGGCGAGGCCGTGGTGAAGCTGGAGGCCAAAAGCGGCGAGACCTTTACCGGCACCGGCCTTTCCACCGACATCATCGAGTCCTCCATCCGGGCCTATGTCAACGGCATCAACAAGATGATGGAAGCCGCCAACTGAAAAGGAGAGAGATACAATGGGAATGACCATGACGCAGAAGATCCTGGCCAGCCACGCGGGGCTGGACAGCGTTCGCGCCGGACAGCTGATCCAGGCCAAGCTGGATCTGGTGCTGGGCAACGACATCACCACCCCGGTGGCCATCAACGAGTTTGAGGCGGCGGGTTTCGACACCGTGTTCGACAAGGCCCGCATCGCCCTGGTGATGGATCATTTCACCCCCAACAAGGATATCAAGGCCGCTACCCAGTGCAAGCAGTGCCGGACCTTCGCCAAGCGCTTTGACATCGACCACTTCTACGACACCGGCGCCGTGGGCATCGAGCACGCCCTGCTGCCTGAGCAGGGACTGGTGGCTCCCGGCGAGGCCGTCATCGGCGCCGACTCCCACACCTGCACCTACGGCGCTTTGGGCGCCTTTTCCACCGGCGTGGGCTCCACCGACATGGGCGCGGCCATGGCCGCCGGTGAGACTTGGTTTAAGGTGCCCTCCGCCATCCGGGTGCACCTCACCGGCAGGCTGCGGCCCTATGTCTCCGGCAAGGATGTGATCCTCACCCTCATCGGCATGATCGGCGTGGACGGCGCCCGGTATCAGTCTCTGGAGTTCACCGGTCCGGGTGTGGCGGAGCTGTCCATCTACGACCGGCTCACCATCTGCAACATGGCCATCGAGGCCGGCGCCAAGAACGGCATCTTCCCGGTGGACGACATTACCCGGGCCTATGTGGAGGGCCGGGTGGACCGTCCCTGGACCGCCTTTGAGGCCGACGCGGACGCCGAGTACGAGCGCACCGTGGAGATCGACCTTTCCCAGGTGGACTGCACCGTGGCCTGGCCTCATCTGCCGGAGAACGCCCACAGCGCCCGGGAGGGAGCGGACATCGCCATCGACCAGATCGTCATCGGCTCCTGCACCAACGGCCAGCTCCCCGATATGGCCGCTGCGGCGGAGATCCTCAAGGGCCGCCATCTGGCCGACGGGGTCCGGGGCATCGTCATCCCCGCCACCCAGGAGGTCTACCGCCAGTGCATGCGCCAGGGTTATACGGATATCTTCCTGGATGCGGGCTGCATCGTCTCCACTCCCACCTGCGGTCCCTGTCTGGGCGGTCATATGGGGTGTCTTGCCGCCGGAGAACGCTGCGTCTCCACCACCAACCGCAATTTCGTGGGCCGCATGGGCCACGTGGAAAGCGAGGTCTACCTGGCCTCTCCCGCCGTTGCCGCCGCCTCCGGCGTGGCCGGCCATATCTGCCATCCCGAGGAGGTTATGAGCAAATGAACGCACACGGAACGGTCCTCAAATACGGTGATCACGTGGACACCGACGTCATCATCCCCGCCCGGTATCTGGCCAGCCAGAACCACCAGGAGCTGGCCTCCCACTGCATGGAGGACATCGACAAGACCTTCACCGCCAGGGTGAAGGAGGGCGATATCATGGTGGCCGGCGTGAACTTCGGCTGCGGCTCCTCCCGGGAGCACGCCCCCATCGCCATCAAGGCCAGCGGCATCAGCTGCGTCATCGCCGCCAACTTTGCCCGCATCTTCTACCGCAACGCCATCAACATCGGATTGGCCATCCTGGAGTGCCCCGCCGCCAGCGCGGGGATCCGGGAGGGGGATCAGGTGTCCGTGGATTTCGACACCGGTGTCATCACCGACGAGACCACGGGTGAGACCTATCAGGCCGAGCCCTTCCCGCCCTTCATCAAGGACATGATCGCCAAGGGCGGCCTCATGAATGCCCTGAAGGCAAAGGAGGCGGCGGAATGAACAAGACCATCGCGGTGATCCGGGGCGACGGCATCGGCCCCGAGATCGTGGGCGAGGCCATCGGTGTCCTGGACGCCGTGGCCGCCAAATTCGGCCATACCTTTACTTACCGGGAGGCTCCCATGGGCGGCAATGCCATCGATGCTTTCGGCGTGCCCCTGCCGGAGAGCAGTTTGAAGACCTGTCTGGAGTCCGACAGCGTGCTGCTGGGCGCCGTGGGCGGTCCCAAATGGGACGCCCAGCCCCCGGCCAACCGGCCGGAGCGGGGCCTCTTGCAGCTGCGCAGCGCCATGGGCCTCTATACCAACGTCCGGCCCGCCCGGATGTTCGCCGACCTTTCCGCCGCCTGCCCTCTGCGGACGGATATCGCCGCCCGGGGCATCGACTTCGTGGTGGTGCGGGAGCTTATCGGCGGCGTCTACTTCGGAAAGCATTCCACCGAGGCGGTGGATGGCGAGCAGAGGGCCACGGACATCATGTCCTACGCCGAGCATGAGATCCGCCGGGTGGCCCACGTGGCTTTCCAGATGGCCCGCAAGCGCCGCCGCCGGGTGACCTCCGTGGACAAGGCCAACGTGCTGGATACTTCCCGGCTGTGGCGCCGGGTGGTGACGGAGGTGGCGGCGGAGTATCCGGACGTGGAGCTTCTCCATATGTATGTGGACAACGCTGCTATGCAGATTGTCCGGGACCCCAGCCAGTTCGACGTTATCGTCACGGAGAACCTCTTCGGCGACATCCTCTCCGACGAGGCCAGCCAGATCACCGGCTCCATCGGCATGATCCCCTCCTCCAGCATGGGCGAGGGAACCCGGGGCCTTTATGAGCCCATCCACG
>CALWXI010000250.1 GCA_944385455.1 uncultured Oscillospiraceae bacterium
GGCCAACTACACCAACGCCCGGATGACCGACCGCTTTTCTCAGGTGATGTGGCTGATGGAACAGGTGATGTGGCACAGCTTCGACCGACGGCTGGCTTCGTTCCTGCTGGCGCAGCGCGACCTGGAGGGCTCTTCCCGCCTGGAGCTGACCCACGAGCGGATCGCATCCCACCTTGGCACCGCCCGGGATGTGGTGACCCGGATGCTCCGCTATTTCCAAAGCGAAGGCCTGGTCCGCTTGTCCCGGGGCGCGGTGGAGATCGCCGACGCCGACGGACTGCGCCGTCTGTGCACCTAGAGATGCCGCCCGTTCCCACTGGGACGGGCGGCTGTTCCTCATCGGACCTCCAGGCCGCACGGCTGGGCCGCCCGGGCTGCCAGACGGTCCAGCGCCACCGTCTCATAGAGCCGGTAGCCGCCGGAGAAATTCCAGCATGCAAAGCCGTGCTGGGCCAGGATCCGGCAGGCCAGATAACTGCGCAGGCCGCTCTGGCACATGACGTACACCGGCTTGCCCTCCTCCAGCTCATCCAGCCGTTCCCGCAGCTCATCCACAGGAAGATTGCGGAAGCCCTCCACGTGTCCCGCGGCGTACTCACCCCGTGTTCTGGTATCCAGCAGCGTGACGCTGCCGTCCCGGGGCAGCGCTTCCAGTTCCTCCAGATGGAACTGCCGCACCAGGCCGTCGGCCAGATTCCCGATCATGAAACCCGCCATGTTCACCGGATCCTTTGCGGAGGAATAAGGCGGCGCGTAGGCAAGATCCAGGTCCCGGAGATCCAGTGCCGTGAGCCCCCCCCGGATGGCGGCGGCCAGCACGTCGATCCGTTTGTCCACCCCCTCATATCCCACGATCTGGGCCCCCAGCAGGCGGTACGTGCCCTGTTCAAAGAGCACCTTCATGGTCATAAGCTGTCCGCCGGGATAGTAGCCCGCGTGGCTCATGGGCGAGAGATACACCTTGTCGCAGGCAATGCCCGCTTTTTTCGCCGCCTCCTCCTTGACACCGGTGACGGCGGCGGTCATGTCGAACACCTTCAGCACCGAGGAGCCCTGAGACCCCCGATAGCGGCTGTCGCCGCCGCAGATGTTGTCTGCGGCGATGCGGCCCTGCCGGTTGGCCGGCCCCGCCAGAGACAGCAGCGTCTCCTGCCCGGTGACACTGTGGCGCACCTGCACCGCGTCTCCCACGGCGTAGATGTCCGGCACAGAGGTCTCCATCCGGTCGCTGACCAGGATGCTCCCCTTCACACCCAGCGCAAGGCCCGCCTCCCGGGCCCGCGCGGTATCCGGCGTCACCCCAATGGCCAGCACCACCATGTCTGCCTCCAGGGGCGCCTCATCCTTCAGCAGCACCCGGACGCCGCCGTGCTCCGTGTCCTGAAAGCCTTCCACCGTCCGTCCCAGACGCAGCGCCACGCCCTTTTCCCGGAGTTTCGCATGGAGGAAGGCCGCCATCTCCGGGTCGAAGGGATTCATCACCTGCCGGGGCCGCTGGACGATGCTGACTGCCATCCCCAGCTCCCGCAGATTCTCCGCCAGTTCCATGCCGATGAAGCCGCCGCCGGCCAGCACCACCGACCGAGGCCGCTCCCGCTCCACGAAATCACGGATGCGGAAGGTGTCCTCCACCGTCCGCAGGGTGAACAGCCGCTTCGAACCGGTACCGGGCAGCGGGGGCCGGGTGGGCTTGGCGCCGGGAGAGAGCAGGAGCTTATCGTAGGATTCCTCAAAGACCGCTCCGCTCTCCAAATCCCGTACTGTGACGCTCTTCCGCTCCGGATGCAGGGCCGTCACCTCATGACGCACCCGCATCTCCACCCGGAACCGCTGCCGGAAGCTCTCCGGCGTCTGGAGCGTCAGCTCCTCCGGATCCCGGATCACCCCGCCGATGTAATAGGGAAGTCCGCAGTTGGCATAGGACACATAACCGGACCGCTCGAACACCACGATCTCCGCCTGTTCATCCAGCCGGCGGATCCGCGCCGCCGCCGTGGCTCCGCCGGCCACACCGCCCACGATCACAACCTTCATCTCATTTCTCCGCCTTTCCCCGATATCCGCTGATCTCGCTGATACTGTTTTGAATATATGATCCCAAAACACCGGCGGCAGTTCCGTGACCTTGTCACCTACCGCCCCGGTCCGGATACCTTCAATGGTATCAAATTTTCAGGGAAAAAGCCAGTCTGATCCTCCGCTTATCAATATCGCCGGACAGTTCCTCCCGGCACCTGCAAAGCCGGGGGCTGCCGGCTGACCGGTAGGACACAGCGGCGTCTGCAAAAGCGGTCCGGGGACATCAGATGACGTCCCCGGACCGCTTTTTGATCGCGAATCAGCGGATAAACTGCAGGTTGGCGTCCACCCGGCCGCCGATGCCGTCCACCGTGCAGCTGCTGGAAAACTGCCAGTAATCCATCTGGTAGAAGAACGTGGGATAGAGCTTTTCGGAACTGGCGCTCTTGTACTCCGGATACCAGCTCAGATAAGGGGAAATGGCTCCCTGGTCGTACTTCACGTAGCTGACATACTGCCCGGCGTAGATCATGGGCGTATAGCCCGCCTCCGCAATGCGCTGACAGAAAGCAATGGCACAGGCCGTGGCCATCTCCGGCGGCGTTCCGTACACCCGATAGGTGGAATCGTGCATCTCCCAGTCGTAGGCCACCGGGCCGTCGATATCATATCCCTCCAGCAGGCTGATGACGAAGTCCGCCTCCTCGATGGCCTCCTCCACGGTGATGGCCTGGGCAAAGAAGTATACGCCCGTCTCAATGCCCGCGTCCAGTGCGCCCTGGATGTTCTCCTTATAGAAGGCATCGGCGTAGATGGCACCGTTGGAGGTGCCCCGCAGGCCGATGCGCACCATGGCGAACTCCACGCCGTCGGCAGCCACCGCTTCCCAGTCGATGGTCTCATTCTCACTGGCCCGGTTCTGGTAGGCGGAGACATCAATGCCGAAGCGGGTGCGGAAATTGCCGCCGGTGTAGACCAGCCGGTCCCCCTCCCAATAAAAATCCCCGGGATACAGCTCCAGCCGCTCCCGGTCAGCGTAGACGGGAATCTGCATGTTGCTGTATGAAATGGTCTCGCCGGTGGTGGCGCCGGGGGTATAGACATCCGCGGGGCGGATGGCCGTCGTTTCCTCCGGGTCAGTGATCTCCGGATCCTGGGGCGTCTCCGGCTCAGATTCCTCCGGATGGGCCGTGGAGATCACAGGCTCGATCCCGCTGAAATTCTTGAGGCTGCCAAGAATGGTCACATCCGTCAGCGTCACGGTCCCGGTGACCCCCGGTGCCAGGATCAGATCTCCGGGAATATACATGTCCGCCAGCGAGGCACCCTCAGCGGAGTTGATCATCACCGTACCGTCGGTATCGCCGGTGTAACTGCCGTTTTCCTGAATCAGCTCCTGAATCATGTTGTTGAAGATATTCACAATCTCCGCCCGGGTGATGGCGTCCGTCGGACGGAAGTCTCCGTTCCAGGAGTCCGTGATATAGCCTCGGGCGGACATCTCCGCAACGGCTCCCCGGGCATAGTCCGCCACCTGTTCCCCATCACCGTACGGCAATGCCGCGGCCGCGTCTCCCTGGATGTCAAAGGCGCGGGCGATCATGGTGACGGCCTGCTGGCGGGTGATGCTGTCCGCGGCCAGAGCCTTGCCTCCGTTCCCCAGATACACTCCGGCGGCGTGGAGCTTCAAAATGGCACTCTCCCAGTAGGTTCCCGGCGTATCGGAAAAGGTCTCCGCCGGCGAGACCGTCTGATACTGCATGAACCGGTCCAGGATCCCCGCGAAAGCCCCCCGGGTAATGGAGTCGTCCGGGCGGAAGGTCCCGTCCTCATAGCCCTGGATCAGGCTGTATTCCTCGCTCCACCGGGCAATGGCCCCCTCCGCCCAATGACCCTGGGTATCGGTGAAGGCCGCAGCGGGCGTCAGCGCCAGCGCGGCGGCCAGCGCAGCGGCCAACAGCTTTTTTGCAGCGCGCACGTTCTTCATATCGGTTCCCTTTCTGTCGGATTTCGTCGGATCACAGCGTTCAAAAAGTCCGCAGCCCCAGAGGGCTGCGGACTTATGTAACCCTGATAACAGCGCCTGGATCATATTATAACGGAAACGCTTCCATCCGGTCAAGACGCTTTTCCAAATTTGCAGGAAATGTTATGTCAAGCTTCAAACGTGGTAAACAGCTCATCCAGGCAGGCAAAGCAGCTTTGTCCGTCCGGCGCCGTACCGAAGGCCCATACCACGCTCCCTTGCTCCAGCAGCGGCAAAAGCTCCGCCGCCTCATCGCCGCCGGAGGTCCCACCGCATTGCTCCCGCTGAAAAACCACCATCTCGCCGTCATCGTTCAGCGAGAAGAGTTCCGCGTCAAAATCCGCCGCACTGTCACCGGCCGTATAGCTCAGCAGATACGCACGGCCGTCCTGCTGGACCAGATAAAGCCCCCCCGGCACCTCCGCGGAACAGGGATACTCCATCCATGCCTCCACTCCCGTCTCGCCGGTTCCCAGCACCGTGACCATACCCGCTGTGAACCGCTCCGGATCCACCGGTCCGTCATGGAGCAGCACCGGCCGGCCGTTCCGGTCGGCTTCCAGCTCCATCACCAGAAGCTCCTGCGTGCCGTCATGGTTCAGATCCACATAGACGGCGGAGCAGGTGGCTTCCTGATAGTGCTGATTGAAATAGGCCCGCAGCTCCTCCTGCGCTTTCGGAGGCGGCTGGGTCATCACCAGCTCGCCGCGCAGCCGGTCGTCCGGGTGGGCAATCGCCGCGGCCGCCGCTGCGGCCATCAGCAGGCACAACGCCCCTGCAAGCTGTTTTTTCTCCATGGGATTCTTCCTTTCGGGGGAGCGCCGCGCGTTCCATTCTCATTTGGAATGACGCATATCTCCGCCCATTTGTTCCCGCCGGCGCAAAATTTTTCTAGCCGGCTACGTGGCAAGAGAGATCATCTGCCCGGAGATATCCAATCCGGTGACCCGCTCCCGGTCCAGCGGCATGCCGAAGCTGTAGCGCACATCGATCTGGCCGTCCCCGCCGCCGCCAATGGAAAGACCGGCATACGGCACCCGGCAGCCATCCTCCATGCAAATTTCCGTATTCCGCAGCAGTTCTCCCATGGCGTCGAATTCGGCCCAGTCGCAGCGGATCCGCATACTCAAGGACAACGCCGACACCTGGATCTCCTCAATCACCGCCTGGGCATCCCCAATGTCCAGCGGCCAGCTGCCGGCCAGCACCAGTCCGCTGTCGAAGCTCAGCTCCATCTCCAGCGTCCACTCTCCCGGCACCAGCACCACCTCCGCCTCCTCTCCGGCGGAAGCCTCCTCACAGTATCCGAAGTCCCGGAAGGTGATGGTGCAGTGCCGGTTCTCCCCGGCGGCGTTTCCGCCGCTGGTAAAGATCATCAGCATCTGATTGTCGGCCAGGGTGGGGTCATCCTCGGGATAGCGGTAGCTGGTACTGCTGGAACCAGTCTCAAAGAAGGTCCCGCTCTGATCCAGAAAGTATCCCGGCGCCACCGTGACGGCGCCGAAAGCCTCCTCCAGCATCTGTGTGTCCAGCACCGTGAGGCGCACGGCAGCCATGGCATTCCCGCCCTCCGATACCGCGTCCAGCAGCTCAAAGCGGAAGTGTTCGTCCTCCACCACGGTGCTCAGCAGCTCTCCGCCCATATCCAGCAGCTGCTCGGTATCCGCCGCTCCGGCATACTCCTCCGCCCAGGGGCTCTTGTCGAACACGCCCTGGAGGAATTCACCGCTCCGGATGGCGTACCCGGCAGCCGTGCCCGCCAGCAGCGCGGCGATCACCGCGGCCAGCACCCAGCGCCTGGACAGCGTCCGCCGGCGGGCTGTCTGCCGCCGCGGCTCCTCGTCCCGCAGGCGCCTGACATAACGCCAAGGGTCCGCCAGCATCCGGCGCATCCGCCGGCGATGGCGCAGCGACAGATGCAGCTGCGGCGGATCCTCCATCTGCCGCAGATCCTCCTCCAGCGCTTCCTGCAGCGCATTTTTCAGCATGGCGTCAAAGATAGGCCCGTCCATCCAAATATCCCTCCCTGCGCAGCTGCTCCAGCAGCATCTTTCGTCCCCGGAATACCCGGGTCTTCACCGCGCTTTCCGTCAGGCCCGTGGCCTGGGCGATCTCCGCCAGGGACCATTCCGTGACGAAGCGCAGCTCCAGGATCCGGCGGTACTCCTCCGGCAGCCCGCGGATCAGCGCCACCAGCGCCTGGAATTCTCCCTGGTCCGCCGGCACCGCCGGCTCATACCCGTCCTCCAGCTCCGTCTCCCGCTTTTCCCGGCGCAGCATATCCAGCGCGGTGTTCTTCACCACCACCGCCAGCCATGCTCCCAGCCGGTCCTCCGGCCGGTCCCGCAGCTCGTCAAAGTGCCGGATCAGCTTGACGAAGGCGTCGTGGACCGCATCCTCCGCCTTGGGTCCCGGTCCCAGCAGCTGGGCCGCCAGCCGGTGCAGCCGGCGGTAATGGTCCCGGTAGATCCGGGCAAACCGGTCCCGGTCCGGGTCCGATGCCAGCAGGGCGGTGCCAAAAACGATCATGGCAGGCTTCTCCTTTCCGGTCACTTCATTTTGTAAACGATGGGGCAGGGCAAAAGGTTGCAGAAAATTTTGGAAAAGGCGGTCCCGCCCCAAAAGGGAACGGGACCGCCCGCATCATTCCACTGTCACGCTCTTGGCCAGGTTCCGGGGCTTGTCGATGTCACAGCCCCGATGCAG
>CALWXI010000251.1 GCA_944385455.1 uncultured Oscillospiraceae bacterium
CCTCCGCCATTTTGATCTCCGTGGAGGACGAGGATCAGGCCCGGGCCACCCGGCTGGAGCAGAGCCTCACCACCGAGGTGGGGGCCGCCCTGCAGAACGCCCAGTCCGGCGCCTCGGTGCTCAGCCAGACCCTGACCCAGAGCACCCAGCTGGACACCCTGGCTCGGGAGAACAACATCTCTGTGGGCAAGGCCTCCCTGATTCAGTCTGCCATGAGCCTCAACAGCGCCCTCACCTTTGACGGTCTCGCCGCTCTCTCCGTGGAGGAGCTGAGCCAGCTGGTGGAGACCGGCTCGCCCGCCATGCCGGTGGGCCGGGAGGCCGCCGCCGCCGCGGCGCTGGCCGCCGCCGGTGTGTCTGAGGCGGACGCCTGGGAGCTGGAGGTGGACGCGGAGCTGGACGAGCGGACCCCCTGCTATGAGGTGGAGTTCAAGACCAGTACCGGCGAGTATGAGTACGCCGTGGACGCCTACACCGGAGAGATCCTCGGGGGCGGCGCCGAGGAGCGCTACACCGGCAGCGGCACTTCCTCCAACAGCGGCTCCGGCGGCGGTTCCAACAGCGGCAGCACCTCCTCCGGCAGTACGTCTTCCGGCAGCGCCGCCGGCAATACCTCCGGCAGTACTTCCGCCGGCGGTGACATCGGCCTGGAAAAGGCCAAGAGCATCGCCTTTGCCGACGCCGGGGTCAGCGCCTCCAGCGTGGTGAATCTGGAGACAGATCGAGACTGGGACGACGGCCGCTGGGAGTATGAAATCGAGTTCTGGAGCGGCAGCACCGAATACGACTACGAGATCTCCGGCACCGACGGAACCATTCTGAAGCGGGAGAGCAAGGTCCACGCCGTCAGCGTTGACAGTATCATCTCCGCCGAGGCGGCCCGGGACGCCGCCCTGGCCCACGCCGGTCTGAGCCTCTCGGACGTGTGGGACCTGGAGGTGGATGAGGAGCTGGACGACCGCACCCCCCACTACGATGTGGAATTCAAAGGCGCCGGAATGGAGTATGAGTACGAGATCGACGCCGCCAGCGGCAGCGTGCTCCATTACGAGAAGGATCGGGATTGATCCCCCCGCCGGTCCGGGGATGCAATAGAGGGAAGGAGAAGCGAAGCGCCGCTTC
Organism: uncultured Oscillospiraceae bacterium; assembly: GCA_944385455.1. Taxonomy (GTDB): domain Bacteria; phylum Bacillota; class Clostridia; order Oscillospirales; family Oscillospiraceae; genus Oscillibacter. The sequence continues at coordinate 1,123 of CALWXI010000251.1, forward strand.
TCCTTCCCTTTTCCTGTTGGGAAAATAGAGGCGGGGATGAATTTGAGGTTGCGGGGGGGCGCGGGATACGATATAATAGGGGCAAGAGATCCCTCTGTCCCCCCCGCGAGAGGAACTATATCGAAAAGGAGAGATACTTATGAAATTTTCAGAAAAAGTAAAGAAATGCAGACTCTCCCCCATGCGGAAGTTTCATCCCTACGCAGTGGCCGCCAAAGCAGCGGGGAAAAAGATTTACCATCTGAACATTGGTCAACCCGACATTGAAACCCCGGCGGCTGCCTTCGAGGCGGTGCGCCACTTCACCCAGCCGGTGCTGGAGTACGCCCCCTCCCCCGGCATTCCGGAGCTCATCACCGCCGTCCAGGGCTACTACGACAAGCTGGGGATCCACTTTAAGGAGAGCGAGATCCTGGTGACCACCGGCGGCAGCGAGGCTTTGCAGATCGCTTTGAACTGCATTTTGGACGAGGGGGACGAGATCATCATTCCCGAGCCCTTATACCCCAACTACAACACCTTTGTCTGCACCACCGGCGCGTCCATCCGTCCCCTCACCACCACCCCCGAGGAGGGCTACTTCTACGCCGAGCGGTCCCGAGTGGAAGCCCTCATCAACGAGCACACCCGGGCCATCATGGTCACCAACCCCGGCAATCCCACCGGTGTGGTGCTGTCCCCGGATCAGATGCGGATGCTGGCGGACGTGGCCAAGGAGCACGGCCTCTTCCTCATCGGCGACGAGGTATACCGGGAGTTCGTCTACGGCGGCGAGGCGCTGGCCTCTCTGGGCCAGTATGAGGACGCGGCGGAAAATGTGATTCTCATTGACTCCGTATCCAAGCGGTTCTCCGCCTGCGGCGCCCGGATCGGCGTGATCATCTCCCGCAACGCGGAGCTGATGGCCCACGCCATGAAGTACTGCCAGGCCCGGCTGTCTGTGGCCACCCTGGACCAGGTGGCCGCCGCCGCCCTGTACACGGTGCCCGGGAGCTACTTTGAGGCCGTCCGGGAGGAGTACAAGCGCCGCCGGGATACGGTGGTCGGCAAGCTGAAGGAGATTCCCGGCGTGGTGTGCGAGTGCCCGGAGGGAGCCTTCTATCTCATGGCCAAGCTGCCGGTGGACAGCGCAGACGCCTTCCAGCAGTGGCTGCTGACGGACTTTGACGACAACGGTGAGACGGTGATGTTCGCCCCCGGCGAATCCTTCTACGGCACCCCGGGCAAGGGTGTGGACGAGATCCGCATCGCCTATGTGCTCAAGGAAGCGGATCTGGCCCGGGCCTGCGATCTGCTGGCTCTGGGCATCAAGGCCTACAACAACCGGTAATGTTCCCTCCCCGCCCTCTGCAGGTTTCCCCTGCAGAGGGCGTTTTTCCGTCTCCGCCGCCTTCAGATTCTCCTCCAGACAGCAAAAAAGGAGCCGCCGAAGCGGCTCCTTTTTCATGCTCTTCAGGCCCAGGGGTTCTCCGTGGGATAGGGCAGGGTCTTGGGCTGGTTGTAGGCGATGTCCGCCACGCCGAAGTACTTGAGCACCTCGAAGAGGGCCTTGCCGCAGTGGGCGAAGGCCACCGCGCCGTGGTGGGGATAGCGCTTCTGCACCAGCACATGGCGGTAGAACCGGCCCATCTCCGGAATGGCGAAGATGCCGATGCCGCCGAAGGAGCGGGTGGCCACAGGCAGCACCTCGCCCTGGGCGATGTAGGAGCGGAGATTCCCCTCGCTGTCGCACTGGAGGCGGTAGAAGGTGACGGCGCCGGGGGCGATGTCGCCCTCCAGAGTGCCGCGGGTGAAGTCGGGGGTGCCGCCGTTTTCCAGCAGGCGGTTCTGGATCAGCTGATACTTCACCGCGCAGCCGCCGCACATCTTGCAGCTGGGGGTGTTGCCGCAGTGGAAGCCCATGAAGGTGTCGGTGAGCTTGTAGTCGAACTTGCCGGCGATGTCCTCGTCGTAGATGTACTGGGGCACGGAGTTGTTGATGTCCAGCAGGGTGACGGCGTCGCCGGTGATGCAGGCGCCGATGTACTCGCTCAGGGCGCCGTAGATGTCCACCTCGCAGGCCACGGGGATGCCCCGGGCGGCCAGGCGGGAGTTCACATAGCAGGGCTCAAAGCCGAACTGCTCCGGGAAGGCGGGCCAGCACTTGTCGGCAAAGGCCACATACTGCCGGGCCCCCTTGTGGGCCTCGGCCCAGCCCAGGAGGGTGAGCTCGAACTGGGCCATCCGCTCCAGCAGGTCGGGATAGGTCTTGTCCCCCATCTCGGCCTTCATGTCGGCCACCACCTCAGGGATGCGCTTGTCCCCGGCGTGGGCCTTGTAAGCCACCAGCAGGTCCAGCTCGGAGTTCTCCTCGATCGCCACGCCCAGCTGATAGAGGCCCTTGATGGGGGCGTTGCAGGCGAAGAAGTCCTGGGGACGGGGGCCGAAGGTGATGATCTTCAGATTTTTCACGCCGATGATGGCCCGGGCGATGGGCACGAACTCCCGGATCATATCGGCGCACTCCTGGGCGGTGCCCACGGGGTACTCGGGCAGGTAGGCCTTCAGGTGGCGCATCCCTAAGTTATAGGAGCAGTTGAGCACGCCGCAGTAGGCGTCGCCCCGGCCGTTGATGAGGTCGCCGTCCCCCTCGGCGGCGGCCACGTACATGGTGGGGCCGTCGAACTTCTGGCACAGGATGGTCTCGGGGGTCTCGGGGCCGAAGTTGCCCAGGAATACCACCAGGGCGTTGACCCCGTGGGCCTTCACGTCCTCCATGGCCTTGAGGGCGTCGGCCTCGTTCTCCACGGTGACGGGGCACTCATACAGGCCCTCGCCGTAGGCGGCCACGATGTTCTGCCGGCGCTGGGTGGACAGGGCGATGGGGAAGCAGTCGCGGGACACGGCGATGATGCCGAGCTTTACTTCAGGAAGGTTCATTGTCAAACACGCTCCTTTTCTCACATCATATCAAATGACGTCGGCGATATCAATGTTTTTCCCAGTCAGTCCCACCTTGGCACCGCCCCTGGCCTCGTCGGAGTCGGGGTGGGCCAGCAGCCACTTGTTGCGGGCGGTGAGATAGGGGTCCTCCGCCGTCTTGTTCGCCATGACAGGCCGGCCGGTGTTGGTGCCCCAGGGCAGGGCCACCAGCACCCGGAAGCCCTTGGCGGCGTCGCAGTG
>CALWXI010000252.1 GCA_944385455.1 uncultured Oscillospiraceae bacterium
GTGCCGAAGATCACGTCTCCGTCCCGGACGGCCAGCTCCGCCAGCCAGATGTCGCCGCGCTGTACGAGATGCTTGCTCATGTGTGCTCCTCCCATTCCATGACCGACTGCAGGCCGGTCTGACGGTAAAAAGTTGCATATGCCCGCTTTTTCTCCGCCTGCAGCCGGGCCAGCTGGGCGTCCAGCCGGGCCTCCTCCCGGGAGAGCGTTTCCACGCATTGCTGCTGCAGGGAGAGCGGGATATAAGGAAGGCGCACATCTTCCAGGTCCCTGGCCCGGAGGATGGGGATGCTGCTGCCCAGCTGCCGCCGGGCCAGGCCGGCCTGGCCGGCGGGACTTTGCAGGCAGTAGAAAATATATCGTGGGTCCATTTTTTCAGGGTCTGCCCGGATTCCCAGGAACGCGTCGGAGAGCACCGGGAGCCGGTCCATCGCAGGTACGAGGCAGATCTTAATCGTGGGCCCCTTGCAGGAGACTAAAATATCTCCCGGCTGTACCAGATATCGTTCCGCCCGTTCGGGAGGGAGGCCGGAAGGCTGGAGGGAATCTGTCCGGAGCACGCCGTCCTGGACATCCGCCAGCCGGATCACGCCCGGCCCGGCCGTTGCGTTCCGATCCACCCGGGACAGATTCACTCCCCGATAGATCCGGGTGCATCCGGACAGCGGCTGCCAGCTCTCCGGCGGCTGGGGCTGTACCCGGACCCGGCCCAGGTCCGGCGAGTCCAGGACGGCGCCGGTGTCCGGCCGGTACTGCTTGGGCAGCAGGTTTTCCGGATCCAGTCCGGCGGCGGGCAGCGCAGCAGAGGCGCGGAAGGCCTCCGGCAGACGGGCGGTGTCCGCGTCGGAAAGGCGGAAGTCCCGTCCCGCCTGGGAGACCAGCATCCAGTCCGACGCGTCCAGCATCCGGATACCGTCCGTCCGTCCGCGGCCTTTGCGCAGGAGGACCAGGGAGGTGGGGAGCATGGTCCGGGGGAGACAGCCCTCCGGCAGAGAGACGATCCCCTCCAGAAAGTTCTGTTCCAGCAGATAGCGGCGCACGGCGGTATTTCGGGAGTTGAAGAGAGAGCCGCTGAACAGGCAGATGAGTCCCCGGCCGCCCTCCTTCAGGGCCTGCAGCTGATGCAGGGCGAAGGCCCAGTCCCCGGTGCAGGTCAGGACTTCACTGCCGCAGCGCACCTGCCGCAGCCGGTTGTCGCCCAGCGGCGGGAACATGATGGACCAGTCCGCCGCAGGCGGCGGTTCAGCGGGAGCCAGGATCTCTCCCCGGCGCTGGTCCAGGGCAAGGCCCTGGAGCCGAGAGCGCAGAATGGAGAGGTGGAAGAGCAGGGGATCTGATTCATAGGTCACCACCTGCAGTCCGCCGTGGGCGGCGCCGTACCGGGCGGCCTCCAGCGCGGCCCCGCCGGTGGCGGCGGTACCGTCGTAGAACACTCCGCCCCGGGGAGCAAGGAGCTCCACCGCCAGACGGCTGAGCCAGGACGGTGTCCAGCGCAGGGGATACTGGCGGTCCAGCGTAGGATAGAGCAGACGGTCCACCAGACGGGGGTAGGACGACGGTGTGCCCCGGCTGGCCCAGAAGGAAAAGAGATCGGCAAATGCATCCTGCGGCAGATGGGAAAGACAGAGCGATTCCACCGCCGCCAGAGCTTGGGGGTCCGTGTCCCGCAGCGCCTGGGCCAGCTGCCGCAGAAAGGATTCCGCGTCCGGAAGTCCGGCTGTGCGCCGCAGCGCCGGCAGGCGCCAGAACCCGAAGCACAGCGCCACGGAGTGAAGGATGAGGTCCGATTCCAGCATTCCCCGTCCCTGGAGGTGGGTGCGCAGTATGCGCATCACGTTGGCGTCCGACAGCATGGAGGCCCTCCTCTCTATGAAGCAATGAAATTATTCTCTAAACACAGCATAGCAGGACAGGACGCGCTTGTCAAGGAGTAATACAATTATTCTGAAATATCAAAAAAACGCCGGTCAGAGAATTGTCCCTCTGCGTGCAAAGATCCTGCCCTGGGGGCCTATTCATAGAGCGTGCAGAGACGCGCGCCGAAGAAAGGAAGGAACATATGACACACATGGATGCGATTCTGGCCGCTTATACCAGCGCAGCGGCCACACTGGAGGAGACCAACGAGGCTCTGCGGGCGGCGGGCACCGGACTGCGGCTGGACCCTCAGCGCTGCCGCCTGGAGCCGGATGAGCAGGCCGTGCTGGACGAGCATGGCCTGGCAGAGGGCTGGGGCCTGCTGGACACCGGTACCGGCTCTCTGGAAAAGGTGGAGATCCGGCACGGCCGGCTGATCCAGCCGGTGAACGAGGTGCAGGCCGACGGCCATGTGAACATGCCGGCCTTTGTCCTGGCGGGCGGACGCCGGTATGCAGTTCGGGGAGCCGTACTGGAGGAGGTGTGAGGTGGAGCTTTTGAAAAAGCGGGCCGCGAACCTGCTGGCGGTCAAGAGCATCGTCACGCTGATCCTCACCGGCGTGTTTGCCTATCTGGCCGCGGCGGGACAGGTGACCACGGAGCAGTTCCTCACGGTGTTCACTGTGGTGATCGCCTTCTATTTCGGCACCCAGGCAGAGAAGAAGACCCAGGCGGGCGGTGAGAGCCAGTGAGCTATACGCTGCAGGAGCTGGCGGCGAACCCCAAAAATGTTGGCGGAACCCGGACTGCCGGCCAGATCCGCTATCTGGTGTTCCACTATACCGGCAACGACGGAGACACGGCGGCGGGAAACGCCGCCTACTTTGCGCGTGCGGTGGTGGAAGCCAGCGCTCACTACTTCGTGGACGATACCACCGTGTACCGCTCCGTTCCGGATCTGCGGACAGCCTGGGCGGTGGGCGGCAGGCGGTATGCCAGTGCAGATGAGACCGGCGGAGGGACCCTCCACGGCGTGGTGACCAACGCCAACTCCCTGAGCATCGAGCTGTGCGGGACGCTGGGGGGCGGCACCCGCAGGGCCTCGGAAGCCACGCTGGCCAACGCCGCGGCACTGGGCCGGGAGCTGATGGCAAAGTACGGTATCCCGCCGGAGCGGGTATGCCGTCACTTCGATGTGACGGGCAAGCTGTGCCCGGCTTATCTGGTGGACGGCGCCGCCTGGGCGGCATTCAAGAGACGATTGGAGGAGGATGAGGTGGTCCGATACAAGTATCTCAAAGACATCCCGGAGACGTTCCGTCCCGCCATCTCGGCGCTGATGGATGCCGGGATCATCCAGGGGGACGGCGGCGATCCCGGCGGCAACGGGGATGTCATCGACCTGAGCCACGATCAGGTGCGGCTGCTGGTGATGGCGTACCGGGGCGGCGCCTTCGACCGCCGCCTTGGGATCCAGGGCTGACGCTCCGGAGACAGAAAGGACGGAAGGCATCGTGCCTTCCGTCCTTTTTTCACGAGTGCTTGCCCAGATAGGCTTCCTTGACCTTCTCGTTGGCCAGCAGCTCCGCGCCGGTACCGGAGAGGGTGATGCTGCCGGTTTCCAGCACATAGGCAAGGTCCGCGGTCTTGAGGGCCATGTTGGCGTTCTGCTCGATGAGGAGCACCGTGACGCCCTGGCGGTTGATTTCCCGGATGATGGAGAAAATGTCCTGCACCACCAGCGGCGCAAGGCCCAGGGACGGCTCGTCCAGCATCATCAGCCGGGGGCGGGACATCAGCGCCCGGCCCACCGCCAGCATCTGCTGCTCGCCGCC
>CALWXI010000253.1 GCA_944385455.1 uncultured Oscillospiraceae bacterium
TCCGTCTCCTCCGGCAAGATCTACTGGTCCGTCCTCAACCGGGAGCGCCGGGGGGACTACCTGGGGGCCACCGTGCAGATCATCCCCCACATCACCGACGAGATCAAGTCCCGGATCTACGCCATGGCGGACGAGGACGTGGACGTGGTCATCAGCGAGATCGGCGGCACCGTGGGCGACATCGAGTCCCAGCCCTTTCTGGAGGCCATCCGGCAAGTGGCCTCGGAGCGGCCCCACGGCGACGTGGTGTTCATCCACGTGCCGCTGATCGTCCAGATCCCGGGGTCCGGGGAGCTCAAGAGCAAGCCCACCCAGCACTCGGTCAAGGAGCTTTTGAGCCTGGGCATCCAGCCGGACATCCTGGTGTGCCGGTGTGATGTGCCCATCACGGAGGACGTGCGCCGGAAGATCGCTCTCTTCTGCAATGTGGAGCCGGACTGCGTCATCCAGAACACCACCGCCGAGACCCTCTATGAGGTGCCGCTGCTGATGGCCAAGGAGGGTCTGGACGAGGTGGTCTGCCGGAAGCTGGGCCTCATCACCCACCAGCCGGACCTCCGGGAGTGGAGCGCCATGGTGAAGCGGGAGAAGAACGCTCACCGGAAGGTGCGCATCGCTCTGGTGGGCAAGTACACCCAGCTCCACGACGCCTATCTCTCCGTGGTGGAGTCCTTGAACCACGCGGGCACCGCCAACGACGCGGTGGTGGACATCCGGTGGGTGGACTCCGAGACGGTGACGGAGGAGAATGCGGCCCGGGTGCTGGCGGGCTGCGGCGGCGTGCTGGTGCCCGGCGGCTTCGGGGACCGGGGCACCGAGGGGATGATCGCCGCCATCCGGTACGCCCGGGAGCAAGGGGTGCCCTTTCTGGGCATCTGCCTGGGGATGCAGATGGCGGTGGTGGAGTTTGCCCGGCATGTGCTGGGCTGGGCCGACGCCAACTCCTCGGAGTTCGCCGCCACCGCCCACCCCGTCATTGACCTCATGCCCGACCAGGTGGATGTGACGGACAAGGGCGGCACCATGCGCCTGGGCCGGTATCCGTGCCTTTTGAAGGAGGGCACCCGCAGCCGCGCCCTGTACGGCAGCGATGAGATCTCCGAACGCCACCGCCACCGCTATGAGTTCTCCAACGGCTTCCGCGCCCAGATGGAGGCCGCGGGGCTGACCCTGGCGGGCACTTCTCCCGACGGGCGGCTGGTGGAGATCGTGGAGCTGGCGGACCACCCCTGGTTCGTGGGCGCGCAGTTCCATCCGGAGTTCAAGAGCCGTCCCGACCGGGCCCATCCGCTGTTTTTCGGACTGGTGGAGGCCGCGCTGAAGCGGGAGGAGGAAGCATGATGAACCATTTTGCAAAGATCGCGGACGCCCTGGCGGGGGCCGGACTGGACGCGGTGCTGCTCACCGGGGAGGCCAACCGGTTCTACGCCTCCGGCTTCCGCACCCCCGGCGGAGACGGCATGGCGCTGGTGACCCGGGACAGGGCATACTACTTCACGGATTCCCGGTACACCGAGGCCGCGGAGCGGGTGGTTCGGGACGCGGAGATCCGGGAAGTGGGCCGGGGCAAGGGATATGCCGCTTTGCTCCGGGACGCCCTGACCCGTCACGGCGCGGAGCGGGTGGGCTTTGAGGACGGCTGCATGACCGTCCGGGAGCACGGGCGCTTCCGGGAGGTCCTGCCCTGCCGCCTGGAGCCCGCCTCCGACCTTCTGGCATCGCTGCGGGCGGTGAAGGACCCGGAGGAGCTGGCGGCCATGGAGAGTGCCCAGCGCATCGCGGAACGGGCGCTGGAGGAGATCCTGAACGAGCTGCGCCCCGGCGTCACGGAAAAGGAGATCGCCGCCCGGCTGCAGTACCTGATGCTGCACTTCGGCGCCCAGGACATGTCCTTCGACCCCATCGTGGTGGCCGGTCCCAACGGGAGCCTGCCCCACGGCGTGCCCTCGGAGCGGCCCATGGAGGCGGGGGAGTTCGTCACCATGGATTTCGGCTGCATCTGTCAGGGCTACTGCTCCGATATGACCCGCACCGTGGCGCTGGACCACGTCACGGAGGAGATGCGCCGGGTGTACGACACGGTGCTCGCCGCACAGGCCGCGGGCATCGCCGCCGCCCGGGCGGGCGTCACGGGGAAGGCGGTGGACGGCGCCGCCCGGGACATCATCGAGGCGGCGGGGTACGGGGCGTACTTCGGCCACAGCTTCGGCCACGGCGTGGGAGTGGAGATCCACGAAGCCCCCAACGCCGCGCCGTCGGCGGACGCGCCGCTGCCTGCCGGAGCGGTGATCTCCGCCGAGCCGGGGATCTATCTTCCCGGACGGCTGGGGGTGCGCATCGAGGATGTGGTTGTGCTGACGGAGGAGGGCTGCCGGGACCTCACGAATGCTTCCAAGGAGCTGCTGATCCTGAGAGGCGCGTAAAATTTTTGAAAACACGCGGGGAAGCAATCGTTTCCGCGCGTGTTTTTCAAAGAGGGACCCGTTGACAAAGCGGCGGCGGGGAAGCATAATCAAATTTAACTTGAATTTCCAAAAGGAGAAGCGTGCAGAATGGATACCGTCTACATCACCGGACACCGCAACCCCGATACCGACTCCATCATCTCCTCCATGGCCTACGCCGCCCTGAA
>CALWXI010000254.1 GCA_944385455.1 uncultured Oscillospiraceae bacterium
GCCGCCGCCGCGCTGAACCTGTTCATCGTGCCGCTGAGCCTGTACACCGGCGGCACCATGGGCGTCTGCCAGCTGATCCGCACGCTGCTGCAGGATTACGGCGGCCTGAACTTCGGTCAATACGACGTGGCCGGCATCCTGTATTTCCTGACCAACATCCCCATTCTGCTGTTTGCCTATCGGGACCTGGGGAAGAAGCTGGTATTCAAAACAATGGTATGCGCCCTGTCGTACTCTCTCTTTTACAGCATCATTCCCATCCCCACCCGGCCCATCATTGACGACTATCTCACCGCCTGCCTGCTGGGCGGCATCCTCACCGGCATTGGCAGCGGCATCGTCCTCACCTGCGGGTGCAGCAGCGGCGGACTGGACATCGTGGGCCTGTGCCTGAGCAAACGGGGCAGCTCTTTTACAGTGGGCCGCTTTTCCATCACCTTTAATGTCTTCCTCTATGCTGCCTGCCTGATTCTCTTTGAGCCGGCGGTGGCCATCTACTCCGTGATCTACAACTTCTTCACCTCCATGGTGCTGGACCGGATGCACCAGCAGAACGTGAGCGTCCAGGCTCTGATTTTCACCCGGGAGGAGGAGAGCATCAGCCGCTTCATCATCGACAATCTCCACCGCAGCGTCACCTACTGGGACGGCACCGGCGCCTACACCGGCGAGGGCGTCCACGTGCTGTGCGTGTGCCTTTCCAAGTACGAGATCGAAGAGCTCCTCCACGCGGTTCACACCATCGACCCCCACGCCTTCATGACGGTCCAGGAGGGCACCCGGATCTTCGGCAACTTCCCGAAGCGATTGGGGTGAGGGGAATGGAACAGCGATCTCCCATCGCGGTGCTGGCGGGCACTCCGGTGGATACGGAAATGGGGGCGGCGCTGGTGGCCGGGACAGGCCGCCGCCCCCGCTCCTTCCCGCTGGCGGAGGACCCCCGCAGCCAGACGGCCTTCCAGATCTCCTCCCCCGCGGAAAAGACCGCCGCCGTGCGGGCGGTGCTGGACCGGGCGGCGGAGGCTGGCTGCCGGCGGGTGTTCGTCTACTGCAACTCTCTCTCCGCCTCCGTGGACTTCGGTCCGCTGGCGGCGGAGACAGGCCTTCGGATCGTGACGCCCCTGGATGTGTACCGGACTCTGGCCCCCCGCTATCACCGCCTGGGGCTGTTGGCGGCCAACGCCCAGGGCCTTGCCGGCATCGAGCGGACGTTCTTCACCTCCAATCCGGCCCTGGACCTGCTGGGCGCCTGCGCCCTGCCGGCGGTGGTCTCCATCGAGGCCGGCCTTTCCCCGGAGGAGCTGGTGGAACGGCATCATCTGGCGGAGGTGGCGGAGTGGTTCCGGCTGTGCGGCATGGAGGCCATGGTGCTGGGCTGCACCCACTTCCCTTATTTTAAGGAGGCCCTGGCCCGGCGCACCTCCCTGCCTCTCATCGATCCGGCGGAGGAGATGCTCCGGCTGCTGTTTGTGTGAGAAAGACCCCTGCATCCCCTCGGGATGCAGGGGTCTTTTCATCCTCTCGTCAGCAGCGGCCGAAGGTGCAGGTCAGCTCCCGGATCCGGGCCGCCAGCTCCGGCGTGGTCCTGCCGGGCTCCAGACGCCAGCTCCAGTTGCCCTTGGGCACGCCGGGCACGTTCACCCTGGCCTCGCTCCCCAGGCCCAGATAGTCCTGCAGCTGGGCCACGAACAGCTCCGCCACGCTGCCCTGGCCCGCCCGGAGCAGGGCGGCGCAGACCTCGGCGGCATCGTCCGGAGCGCCCAGATAGCGCCGGGCGAAGGCCTGCTCCTTGGGCGCGGCCTCGGCATACCAGCCGGCGGCGGTGTTGTTGTCGTGAGTACCGGTGTAGCAGATGCAGTGGGGCGCGTAGTTATGGGGCAGATAGGCGTTGGCCGGACCGTCGAAGGCAAACTCCAGCACCTTCATCCCCGGCAGGCCGGAAGTCTCACGCAGCTGGTGCACCGCGTCGGTGAGGATGCCCAGGTCCTCGGCAATGTAGGTGATCTGGGGGAACCAGTTGATGAGCACGCCCAGAAGGTCCATGCCGGGTCCCTTCTCCCATGCGCCCTCCTTGGCGGTCTCGGCCCCGGCGGGCACCGCCCAGTAGCTCTCGAAAGCCCGGAAGTGGTCGATGCGGATGGCGTCGAAAAGCCTGGCGGCGCCCTCCACCCGGCGGATCCACCACCCGAAGCCGTCCGCCTTCTGGGCCTGCCAGTCATACAGGGGATTGCCCCACAGCTGCCCCTCCTTGGAGAAGTAGTCCGGCGGCACCCCGGCCACCTTTGCCGGATACCCCCGGCTGTCCAGCAGGAATTCCTTCCGTTCGCTCCACACGTCCGCAGAGTCCTGGGAGACATAGATGGGCAGGTCCCCGATGATCCGGATGCCCAGGCTGTTGACATACTGCTTCAGGGCCTTCCACTGGGTAAAGAAGCTGTACTGCACCCAGGTGTGGAACGCCACATCCTCCTCCAGATTGGCCCGGGCATGCTCCAGAGCAGCGGCGTCGTGGCGGCGCAGGGCCTCGTCCGGCCAGTCATACCACGCCTTGTCGCCGAAATGGGCCTTGATGGCCCGGTAGAGGGCATATTCCCGCAGCCAGGGCGTGGACTCCCGGAAGGCCCGGGCAGCCTCCGCCTCCTGGGCGGAGATGCGGGCAAAGGCCCGGCGCAGCAGCTTTTCCCGGCCGGCGCACAGCGCGGCGTAATCGATGCGGTCCCCCTGGGGCACCCTGGCGCTTTCCAGCTCCTCCGGCGTCAGCAGTCCCTGCCGGGCCAGAATATCCAAATCCACAAAGAAGGGATTCCCGGCAAAGGTGGAGATGCTGGTGTAGGGCGAGTCTCCCGCTCCGGTGGGGCCTACCGGCAGGATCTGCCACCAGCTCTGTCCCGCAGCATGGAGAAATTCCGCAAAGGCCCGGGCGGATGCGCCCAGAGAGCCGATCCCATAGGAGGACGGCAGGGAAAAGATTGGCATCAGGATGCCCGCTGAACGTTTCATGAATGGCTTCACTCCTGTTTTCCAAAGTCTGCCGCCTGCGGGCGGCAGCGCCGCTGTATGGCCTCTATTGTACGCGACAGCGGCAGTCTTTGTCAAGGCGCATAAATGCCGTGTACTTTTTTGTCATTCTTTTGTTAATTTTATGGTATGACCTCTCTGAAACGCCGAAAACCGGCCGGCCTCCAAAGAGACCGGCCGGTTCCATCGATTTTCAGCGCATCAGCTCGTACATGACGGCCTTGATGGTATGCATGCGGTTTTCCGCCTCGTCAAAGACGATGGACTGCTCGGACTCGAACACCTCGTCAGCGACCTCCATGGCACTGCGTCCGAACTTCTCGCCCATCTCCCGGCCCACCCGGGTCTTGCGGTCATGATAGGCGGGCAGGCAGTGCATGAAGCGGCACTGGGGACCGGCGTTGTCCATCAGGGCTTTCGTGACCTGATAGGGGGCCAGGGCGTCGATCCGCTCCTGCCACACCTCCACCGGCTCGCCCATGGAGACCCACACGTCGGTGTAGAGCACGTCCGCGCCCTTGGTGGCGGCCACGGGGTCCGTCTCGAACTCCAGCACGGCGCCGGTCTCAGCGGCGATGGCCCGGCAGGTGTCGACGAGGGCCTGGTCCGGCATGTACGCCTTGGGCGCGCAGGCCACGAAGTGCATGCCCATCTTGGCGCAGCCCACCATGAGGCTGTTGCCCATGTTGAACCGGGCGTCGCCCAGATACACCAGCTTGATGCCCCGGAGCCTGCCGAAGTGCTCCTGGATGGTGAGGAAGTCCGCCAGGATCTGGGTGGGGTGGAACTCGTTGGTGAGTCCGTTGAACACGGGGACGCCGGCATAGTGGGCCAGTTCCTCCACGATGCTCTGGCCGAAGCCCCGGTATTCGATGCCGTCATACATCCGGCCCAGCACCCGGGCGGTGTCGGCGATGGACTCCTTCACGCCGATCTGGGAGCCGGTGGGCCCCAGATAGGTGGAGCCCATGCCCAGATCCCGGGCGGCCACCTCGAAGGCGCAGCGGGTGCGGGTGGAGGTCTTTTCAAAGATCAGCGCCACATTCTTCCCCTCCAGGTAGCGGTGGGGGACGCCGGCCTTCTTCTTGGCCTTCAGGTCCGCGGCGGTATCCAGGAACCGCTGGATCTCCGCAGGGGTGAAGTCCAGGAGCTTGAGAAAATGGGTGTGATGTTCCATGTGCATCTCTCTTTCCCGGCGGGCCGTCTCACAGACGCCGCCGTGGTTTGGTATCCGGGCCTCAGCCCAGGGTCCTTTTCAGGATGGCGACGCCCTTGTCCATCTCTTCATAGGTGATGGTCAGCGGCGGCAGCAGCCGCATGCCGGGACCAGCGGTGAGGATCAGCAGTCCGTTTTCGATGAGCCGGGCGGCCAGGGCCTTATTGGTCCAGCCCTCCCGGACCTCGATGCCGATCATGAGCCCCAGGCCCCGGGTCTTTCCGAAGCAGGGCAGGTCCAGCGCCTCGATCTTCTGCCGCAGGTACGCGCCCTTTTCCGCCACCTCCGCCAAAAACGCGTCCGTGAGGGCCTCCTGCACGGCAAGGCCCGCCGCGGCACAGATAGGATTGGCGCCGAAGGTGGTGGCGTGGGTGCCGGGGGTCAGCACGTCCCGGCACTTTTCCGCGGCCATGATGCCGCTCATGGGAAGGCCGCCGGCGATGCCCTTGGCGAAGGAGCACACGTCCGGCAAAATGCCGTACTGCTGGAAGGCAAAGAGGCTGCCGGTGCGGCCCACGCCGGTCTGGACTTCGTCCACCAGCAGCAGCCAGTCCCGCTCCCGGCAGAGCTTTGCCACCGCCTGGACATAGTCCTGATCCAGCGGCAGCACGCCGCCCTCCCCCTGGACCAGTTCCACCATCACGGCGCACACGTCGTCTCCCGCCTGAGCCTCCAGGTCGGCAGGGTCGTCGGCCCGGGCGTAGCGGAAGCCCTCGGTGAAGGGGAAGAAGTAGTTGTGGAACACCTCCTGGCCGGTGGCCTTCAGGGTGGTGATGGTGCGGCCGTGGAAGGAGTTCACCAGAGTGATAATGGTGGACCGGCCCTGGCCGTAGCGGTCAAAGCTGTACTTCCGGGCCAGCTTGATCATGCCCTCGTTGGCCTCGCCGCCGCCGTTGGCAAAGAACACATTGCTCATGCCGGTGCGCTGGCACAGGATCTGGGCCAGCCGGGCGGCGGGCTCGGTGTAGAAGAGGTTGGAGGCGTGGCCCAGCTTGG
>CALWXI010000255.1 GCA_944385455.1 uncultured Oscillospiraceae bacterium
GGTTTTACACCTACTTCGCCGCGGACATCGCCTACCACCGCAACAAGTTTGCCGTCCGGGGCTTCGACCGGGTCATCAACATCTGGGGCGCCGACCACCACGGCCACGTGGCCCGGCTCAAGGGCGCTCTGGACGCCCTGGGCCTCCAGGGCACGGAGCGGCTGGACGTGGTGCTGATGCAGCTGGTGAAGCTCCTGCGGGACGGCGAGGTGGTGCGGATGTCCAAGCGCACCGGCAAGGCCATCTCCCTCCACGACCTGCTGGATGAGATCCCCGTGGACGCCGCCCGCTGGTTCTTCAACGCCAAGCCCGACACCCAGATGGAGTTCGACCTGGGACTGGCGGTCCGGGAGGACTCCGAGAACCCCATCTACTATGTGGAGTACGCCCATGCCCGGATCTGCTCGCTGCTGCGGGCCCTGGCGGAGGAGGGGGCCTCCGTCCCCAGGCAGGCGGAGGTGGACATGTCCCTGCTCGCCGGGGAGACGGAGCGGGCCCTCATCAAGCAGCTGGCCCAGTTCTGCGAGGAGATCAAGCTCTCCGCCCGGGACTACGATCCCAGCCACATCAACCGCTATCTCCAGGAGCTGGCGGCCTGCTTCCACCGCTTCTACACCGCCTGCCGCATCAAGGGCGAGCCGGCGGCGGTGCTCTCCGCCCGGCTGAAGCTGGCGGACGAGACCCGGCAGGTGCTGCGCAACGGCTTGAAGCTCATCGGCGTGGATGCGCCGGAGCGGATGTGACCCCTTGTATCCCCGAGGGCCGGGACGCCGGAAAGGCGTCCCGGTCCCGGTTCTGATTTCTTCTCTGGAGGAGACGCCATGGAAAAGACCCTTACCCTCCCGCGCCGCCGCGGACGGGCCCTGCGGGCGGCCTTTCCCGTCACCATCCCGGTGCTCACGGGGTTTTTGTGCCTGGGGATGGCCTACGGCGTGCTGATGCAGACCAAGGGCTACGGTCCCCTCTGGTCCGTGCCGGCCAGCATGCTGATCTTCGGGGGCAGCATCCAGTTCGTGGCCATCACGCTGCTCACCGCCGCCTTCGACCCCCTGCAGGCCTTTTTGCTGTCCGTGCTGGTGAATGCCCGGCACATGTTCTACGGGCTGTCCCTGCTGGAGAAGTACCGGGGCATCGGCCGGATGCGGCCGTTTCTCATCTTCGCGCTGTGCGACGAGACGTACTCCCTGGTGTCCTCCGTGGAGGTGCCGGAGGGAGTGGAGCCCCGGCGGTTCTACTTCTGGATCTCCCTGCTGGACTACTCCTACTGGGTCATCGGCACCGCGCTGGGGGGCTTTCTGGGGAGCCTTCTCACCTTTGACACCACCGGGCTGGACTTCGTGCTGACGGCCCTCTTTGTGGTGCTGTTCCTGGAGCAGTGGAAAAAGCGGGAGAACCGGGCGGCGGGGTTCGCCGGCGTGGCCTGCGCGGCGGCGGGACTGGCTCTGGCGGGGCCGGACAATATGGTTCTGGCCGCCATGGCGCTGATTCTGGCGGCGCTGCTGGGCCTGCGGCGCCGGCTGGACCGGAGAGAGGGGGAGACGGTATGACGCTGACGCCGCTGCAGACGCTGGCCATCATCGCGGCGGTGGCCGCCGGCACACAGCTGACCCGCTGGCTGCCCTTCTGCCTCTTCCCGGAAAACCGGCAGCCGCCCGCCGTGGTGCTGTACCTGGGGCGGGTGCTGCCCCCGGCCATGATGGGCCTTCTGGTGGTGTACTGCCTGAAGGACGTCGCCTGGACCGCCGCCCCCCACGGGCTCCCGGAGCTGCTGGCCATCGCGGCGGTGGCGCTGGTGCATGTGTGGAAGGGGAACGTGCTGCTCTCCATCGCCGGAGGCACCGTGCTGTACATGGTGCTGGTACAGGCGGTGTTCGCCTGAGGATGCATAGTTTGACAGCTCCTGCATAAACTGGGACTGCGGCCCTCCCGGGCCGCAGTTTTTGGCATGCGGGAGGCGGATCGGATGCGCAGACGGCTCTTTTTCTGGGAGGCGGCGGGAGCCGCGTTCACGTCGGCGGCGGGGACGGCGCTGCATTTCCTCTACGGCTGGAGCGGCGGCATGGCGCCGGCGGCGGCCTTCTCCGCCGTCAATGAGTCCACCTGGGAGCACATGAAGCTGCTGTTTTTCCCGCTGTTCCTCTTCACCGCGGTCCAGGCGGTGTGCATGGGGCGGGGCTATCCCAATTTCCTGGCGGTCCGTGGACTCTCCGCCCTGGCGGGAACGGCGCTGATCCCGGTGCTCTTTTATACCTACACCGGGGCGCTGGGCTTCCATGTGATGTGGGCGGACATCGGGGTGTTTTTCCTGGCGGTGCTGGGGACGTTCCTGCTGGACGGGCAGCTGCTGCGGCGGGTGCGGTTCTCCCAGCCCTGGCAGCAGGCTGCTGGGCTGCTGGCGCTGTGGGCGCTGGCGATCCTCTTCGTCTGGTGTACCTTCCATCCGCCCCGGTTGGCGCTGTGGCGGGACCCGGTCACCGGGGGCTACGGCATCGTATGAAAAAAGACGGCTGTACGAGATCGTACAGCCGTCCTTTTTTACACGGACAGGGAGTCCGCCAGCTCCAGACCGGGGTTGTGCTTGGTGAGGAAGCCCACGGACCACTCGCCGCCGAAGGCCACCAGCAGCCGGTCCCGGAAGTCCTCCAGGATGGCCGCGCCGGTGCACAGCACCAGCTCCTCCGGCGGACAGGGGCAGGCGGTGATGAGGCGCAGGTGCTCGTAGGGCAGGCCCGTCATATAAAGCTCCACGCCGTACTCATTGCGCATCCGGTACTCGAACACGTCGAACTGCAGCGTGCCCACCACGCCCACGATGACCTCCTCCAGACCCGCGCCGGGGATCTTGAAGATCTGGATGGCGCCCTCCTGGGCGATCTGTTCCGTGCCCT
>CALWXI010000256.1 GCA_944385455.1 uncultured Oscillospiraceae bacterium
AGCCGGTTCTCGTCCCGCAGGAAGAATTCCGCCGCCGCGGGGAACGAGCCGCCCTCCACCTCCACGTCCCGTGTGACGTTATAATGGTGGGAGTAGGCGCTGAGCAGCTTTTCCAGCCGCTCCTGCAGGGTCATATCCATAAACTCCATCCGTTTCCGCCCAACTGTAAAAAATCAGTGCTATTTCATAAAGAAGTCGTTAAGAATTTTCATTCTTCCGGGTGCCATTATACACGCTCGTTTTGATTTTGTTAAGAGGGTATGGAGAAATTTGTGTACAATTTGTGAATAAATCGTTCATATTTGTGTGTTTTGCATATAATATTCGCTAATATTACTATATTTTTTGTAAAGAAATTGCTTCATCTCTCACGATTCTGCCGTTTTTCTCCTGCCTGCCGGTTCTGCCGGTGAAGCCGCCGCCTCCGGATGCCCAAAAGGCCGCCCCCGGACCCATGGGTCCGGGGGCGGCCTTTTCCGTTCTTCACTCCCGCAGCGTATTGATCAGATGCTTCATATGGATGCTCATGGCGTAGCGGGCGCCGGGGGCGTCCCGCTGGAGGAGGAACTCCATGATGAGGATGTTGTCCGCCAGAGCGATCTCCTGCATCTGCCGGCGGTTCCGGGTGATCTGCAGGATCTCGTTGACGGCGCTGTTGATGATGGGGTACAGGCGGCGCATGTATTCATTGTGAGAGGCCTTGATGATGGCCCAGTGGAACTCCTGGTCCGCCAGGGGCCAGTCTCCTCCCTCCGCGGCCACCCGCTCCACCCGGCGGGCCTTTTTCCGGATCTGCTCCAGCTCCTCGTCTGTGGCACGTTCACAGGCCAGCGCCACAGTGGCCGGCTCAAAGATCAGCCGCATCTCAAACAGGTCCTTGGCCCGGATCCGGGAGCGCATCCCCTCCAGCTCCGTCAGATCCATCCCCGCCGCCGGCAGCTCCTCCGCCACGAAGGTGCCCCGTCCCCGGCGGATCTCCAGCACCTCCTGGGCCACCAGAAAGGAGATGGCCTCCCGCAGCGTGGTGCGGCTGACCTGCAGCTCCTCGCTGAGCTGATTCTCATTGGGCAGCTTGCTGCCCGGTACATAGCGCCGCTCGTAGACGATCCGCTCATACAGGCGGTCCGCCGTCTGCTCCGAAAGCTTTGCTTTTCTCTTCTGCGCCATACGCGCCTCCTTCCCTGCCGCGGCCGCCCGCCGGCGCGAAAAGCCCGGCGAAGCCCTTGACATCTGATCTTTCCCGTTGTACAATGACATCATACAACATATATAAAAATAATACAACTAAAATTTGTGAAGGGGTGGTCGGCTTGGCTGTCGTCTGTCCGCACCGCATCTCCATCATCACCGGCCATTACGGCACCGGCAAGACGGAATTTGCCGTGAATCTGGCGCTTTCCATGGTCCAGACCCACAGCCGGGTGATGCTGGCGGATCTGGACATCGTGAATCCCTATTTCCGCTCCCGGGAAAAGCGGGAGCTGCTGGAGGCCGCCGGCGTGGAGCTCATCACCTCCTCCCCGGCCTGCTCCGACGCTGATGTCCCTTCCCTGCCGGCGGAGCTGCTGGCCATCCTGCAGAACCGGGACATCACCGGCATTCTGGACATCGGCGGAGACCCCGTGGGGGCTCGGGTGCTGGCCCGGTTCCGCCCCAGGCTCCTGGAGGAGGATCACCAGCTCATCTACGTCCTCAATGCCAACCGGCCGGAGGTCCGGGAGGCGGAGGCCGCCATCCGCTATCTCCGGGGCATCGAATCCACCACCGGTCTCACCTGCACCGGCATCGTCAACAACACCCACCTGTGCGGAGAGACCACCCCCGGCGAGATCCGCAAGGGCGCGGCGCTGGCCGCGGACGTCTCCCGCAGGACGGGCATCCCGGTGCTGTGCCACGTGGCGGAGGAGCGGTTCGCCGCCGCCCTCTCCGATCTGCCGGACCCCGTGTTTCCCATCACCATCCGTATGAAGAAGCCGTGGGAGTGACCGCGGCAGCTGTGGAAGGAGGACCGTATCACCATGAGTGGCAAAGTCACGTTCGATTCCGACCGCTGTAAGGGCTGTGAGCTGTGCACCACCGTCTGTCCCAAGCACATCGTCCTCATCGACAAGTCCAGGATCAACCGCAAGGGCTACCATCCCGCGGCCGTTCAGGACATGGACCAGTGCATCGCCTGTGCCAGCTGCGCCCGCATCTGTCCGGACTCCGTCATCACCGTGGAAAAGTTCTGAAAGGGAGGTCGACATCCGTGGAGAAGGAACTTTGGAAAGGCAATGAGGCCATTGCGGAGGCCGCCATCCGGGCCGGCTGCAACTGTTTTTTCGGCTATCCCATCACCCCTCAGAGCGAGGTGCCTGAATACATGTCCGTCCACCTGCCCCAGGCGGGGGGCGTGTTCGTCCAGTCCGAGTCGGAGATCGCGGCCATCAACATGGTCTACGGCGCCGCCGGCGCCGGGATGCGGGCCATGACCTCCTCGTCCTCCCCCGGCATCAGCCTCAAGCAGGAGGGCATCTCCTACCTGGCCGGCGCCGAGGTCCCCTGCGTCATTGTCAACTGCATGCGGGGCGGTCCGGGCCTGGGTACCATCCAGCCCAGCCAGGGCGATTATTTCCAGGCCACCCGGGGCGGCGGCAACGGCGATTACCGCACCGTGGTGCTGGCCCCCTCCAACGTCCAGGAGACAGTGGACTTCGTCCAGGAGGCCTTCGACATCGCCGACCAGTACCGCAATCCCGTGATGATCGTGTGCGACGGCCTCATCGGCCAGATGATGGAACCCATCGAGTGGCATCCCGTCCCCAAGAGGGATCTGCCGCCCAAGGACTGGGCCGCCTCCGGCCGGAAGGGCCGGGACCATCACAACGTCATCAACTCCCTGTACATGGCCCCGGAGGACTGCGACCGGCATAATCAGCACCTGGAGGAAAAGTACGCCGCCATCGCGGAAAACGAGACCCGCTGGGAGGAGGTGGACTGCCAGGACGCGGAGGTGATCATCACTGCCTACGGCACCCCCGCCCGCATCGCCCTCACCGCCCTGGAGACGCTCCAGGCCCAGGGCCTGAAGGCGGGCCTCTTCCGGCCCATCACGCTGTGGCCCTTCCCATGGAAGGCCCTGCGCCGTGTGGCGGAGCGGCCCAGCGTAAAGGCGTTTTTGGATGTGGAGATGAGCTCCTCCGGGCAGATGCTGGACGACGTCCGGCTGGCGGTGGAGGGCCGCAGGCCCGTTCGCTACCTGGGCCACGCCGGCGGCGTGATGCCCACGGTGGAGGAAATGGCAGAGTCGGTGAAAGCGGTGTGGAAGGAGGTCCAGTGACATGGCCATCGTATATCAGAAGTCCCCGGGACTGACGGACGCGGAACTGCACTACTGTCCCGGCTGCAACCACGGCATCATTCACAAGCTGGTAGCCGAGTCCCTGGTGGAGCTGGGCCTTCTGGACGAGGCCATCGGCGTCTGTCCCGTGGGCTGCGCCGTGTTCGCATACAACTATTTCAGCTGCGACATGCTGGAGGCCGCCCATGGCCGGGCGCCCGCCGTGGCCACCGGCGTCAAGCGCACCCATCCCACCCAGGCGGTGTTCACCTACCAGGGGGACGGAGACCTGGCCTCCATCGGCACGGCGGAGATCGTCCACGCCGCCATGCGGGGCGAGAAGATCACCACCATCTTCATCAACAACGCCATCTACGGCATGACCGGCGGCCAGATGGCCCCCACCACTCTCATCGGCCAGAAGGCCACCACCTGCCAGTCCGGCCGCACCGCGGAGCAGGCGGGCATGCCCATCCGCATGGCGGAGATGCTTTCCACTCTGGACGGCTGCGTCTATGCCGAACGGGTGTGCGTCACCGACATCCCCAATATCACCAAGGCCAAGCGGGCCATCAAGAAGGCCTTTGAAAAGCAGATGAACCGGGAGGGCTTCACCTTCGTGGAAGTGCTCTCCACCTGTCCCACCAACTGGGGCATGACGCCGCTGCAGGCCATCGACTGGCTCAAGACCCGCATGATCCCCTACTATCCCCTGGGCGTCATCAAGGATACCGGCGCGGAGGTGAAGTAAGATGAAAAAGGAACTC
>CALWXI010000257.1 GCA_944385455.1 uncultured Oscillospiraceae bacterium
TGCTGGAGTTCTGGGACAGCATGCCGTTTTGGAGTACGTTCTTCCGGGCGCTGGGCTATGAGGTGCGATACTCCCATCCCAGCAGCCGCAAGCAGTATGAAAGCGGCCTTTCCTACGTGGCGTCGGACACCATCTGCTTCCCGGCCCAGCTGGTCCACGGCCACGTGCTGGATCTGGCCCGGCAGGGGGTGGACCGGATTTTCCTGCCCTACATCCTCCATATGCCCCCGGAGAACCGGCGGGAGAAGAGCCCGTATGTCTGCCCGGTGATCATGGGCTATTCCATGGTGGTGCGGAACTTTCAGGATCCGGAGGGACATTTCTCCGCAGCCTTTGAGACGCCGGTGTTCCACTGGTTCACGGAAAAGGACCGCCGCCGCCAGATCTGCCGCTACGCGGTGGAGCGCTGCGGCGCCTCCGCGGCGGAGGCGGAACAGGCCTACCGTCAGGCGGAAGCGGCCATCCGGTCCTTCCGCGGCCGTCTCACGGAGGAGGGCGCCCGGGTCATCGCGGACACGGAGGCGAAGGGGGGCTTTGCGGTGGTGCTGGCGGGACGGCCGTATCATACGGACCCTCTGGTCAGCCACGGCCTGTCCCGGATGTTTACCCGCCGGGGCATCCCGGTTTTGACGGTGGACAGCCTGCCGGACCTTGCAGGGGCGGATCTGCGCAGATCCCGGGTGGAGATCACCAACGACTTCCACGCGCGGATGCTTGCCGGCGCCATGGCGGCGGCGGAGCGCCCGGCTCTGGAGTATGTGCAGATTGTCAGCTTCGGCTGCGGCCACGACGCCATTTTGTCCGACGAGATCGTCCGAATTCTGGGGGAGGGCGGCAAGCCGCCGCTGATTCTGAAGGTGGATGAGAGCGAAGCCGCCGGGTCTCTGGGGATCCGGGTGCAGTCCTTTGTGGAGACGGTGGAGCTGCGCCGGGCCTCCCGGATCCAGACGGCTGTTCCCGCGCTGCCGGATCCTTATCCCGTGAAGTACCGCCGGGAGGACAAGCGGCTGCGCACCGTGCTGGTGCCGAACATCTCCGCCCCGGTGGCCAAGCTCCTGGCGGCGCTTTTGGACCGGGAGGGGATCCGGGCCGTGTCCGTGCCGGTAGGGGGACCGGAGCAGATTCGGGTGGGGAAGAAGTACACCCACAACGACATCTGCTTCCCCTGCCAGATGGTGGTGGGCGAGCTCATCGATGCACTGCAGAAGGGGGATTATGAGGCGGGCAGCGTGGCTGTGGGCATGGCCAAGCTCAGCTGCGACTGCCGCATGGCCAACTACACCCCCATCCTCCGCAAGGCCCTGGACAGCGCGGGTTTTTCCGACGTGCCCATCCTCACCACGGACCCCGGCGACACCAAGGGCATCCATCCCGGGGTGTCCATGCTGGGGGCCCGGTCCGTGCTGCTGGCGGCGTGGGCCTTCTCCATGCTGGACATTCTGGAGGATCTTTGCCGGAAGATCCGGCCCTACGAGACGGTGCGGGGCGAGACGAGCCGGGTGTTCGACGATTGTGTGGCGGACATCGCAAATGCCTCCAAGACGGGGCTGCACAGGATGCTCTCCGCTTTCCGTAGGGCCATCACCGCGTTCCGGAGTCTCTCCTGGGACCGATCCGTCCGCAAGCCCCGGGTGCTGGTCACCGGAGAGCTGCTGGTGAACTTCCACCCCGGCACCAACTTCCACCTGGAGGAGTACCTGGAACAAAACGGCATGGAGACCATCCTGCCCCGCATCACCTATCAGTTCCGGAAAGACTTCCAGGCGGCCGCCAGTGAGATCCGGGATTTCGGGGCCCATCTGGCCCCCTGGCCCTTTGCACTGGACGGCGCGGTGGAGGGGATCCAGCGGTGCCTGGAGCGCATCGCCTCCGCCCATCCCCTGTACAAGCGGGCCGTCCGGCCGCAGGAACTCCACGCCGGCGTGGGAGACATGATCCCCAAGACCCTCACCTGCGGCGAGGGCTGGCTCATGGCCGGGGAGATCGCCCACTACGCATCCCAGGGCGTCCGGTCCTTCATCATCCTGCAGCCCTTCGGCTGCCTGCCCAACCACGTGTGCGGCCGGGGCGTCACGAAGCGCCTCAAGGAGCGCTTCCCCGGCGTGCAGATCCTGCCGTTGGATCTGGATCCGGATACCAGCTATGCCAACGTGGAGAACCGGCTCCAGATGCTCATTATGAACCAGTCTGCCGAGCGGGAGGTCCCCGCGGCCGCGGCGGAACGGGCGCGCCCTGTTTCCCGCAGCCGCTGCCCGGCTCTCTCCTCCCCATAAGTGCCCGCATACGGCAAAGCGGCCCCGGCGGAACGAAGGGCGTTCCGCCGGGGCCGCTTTTTGCGGAGGGTCCGCCGCTTACAGGCGGCGGGGTCTGCCGAGCCGTGCCGTGCAGATATGGACCAGGTCGTAGATGCGCAGGAACGGGCCGATGTCGGCGCCGCCGGCCAGGTGGTGCAGCAGGATCTCACCGCAGGCCCGGCTGTCGCTACCGGCCCGATGGTGGTCCAGATCCAGCGCCAGATACCGGCACAATGTGTCCAGCTTGTGGTTGGGAAGCTGGGGCAGCAGGCGGCGGCTCATCCGGCAGGTGCAGGCGTAAGGGACGGTGGAACGCCAGGCGATGCCGTAGTCCCGCAGGCATTTGGCCAGTACAGAGAGATCGAAGGGAGCGTTGTGGGCCACCAGGAGTCCGCTTTCCATCAGCGGGGCGATTTCCCGCCACAGCGTGGGAAAGGCGGGCTTGGCTG
Organism: uncultured Oscillospiraceae bacterium; assembly: GCA_944385455.1. Taxonomy (GTDB): domain Bacteria; phylum Bacillota; class Clostridia; order Oscillospirales; family Oscillospiraceae; genus Oscillibacter. The sequence continues at coordinate 2,744 of CALWXI010000257.1, forward strand.
CCACCTGCTCCGGTGTGATGCCGGTGAGAGCGATGTTGAAGGCGTCGAAGCGGGATTCTGGATTTACCAGAGTGTCAAAGGATGCGGCGATCTCCCCGTGGTCCACCACGGTGATGCCGATGGCACTGATGCGGTCGTTGGCGCAATTGGGGGTCTCCACGTCGAAGGCGATGAACCGCTCCGGCAGGGGCGGGCCGCTGTGGGAAACGGGCATGGGGGATTCCTCCTGTCTTTTCTGCTGTTTTCTCCATCATACTCCGGCGGGCGGCGGCGCGCAAGGCCGATGGCGCACAGGCAGGACCCGCTGCCTGTGCGCCATGAGGTTCCCGGGCTGAAATCCCAGCAAGCGCCCTGCTTCTCCATCCGCGCACTGTGGATGCCCCGCTTGAATGCGGCCCTGGTCCATGACCATGATGCAGCCGATGCTGCGGACCGTGAAGATCCGGCGGAAGGAGACGCCGCGGGACGGCGCTTGACAAACCGGTTCCGCCGTTCCATAATGATGACAGGAAAAATCATACCCATGGGGGTATTGGAGGTGGACGGAGAATGAAACAGTGTATGGACGCCGAGAATCTCCACCGGCGGCTCAGAAAGATCATCGGGCAGGTGCAGGCCATCGACCGTATGGTGGATGAGGACGTGCCCTGTGAGGATGTGCTCTCGCAGATCAATGCCGCCAAGTCGGCGCTGCACCGGTGCGGGCAGGTGGTGCTGGAGGGGCATATCAGGCACTGTGTCCGGGACGGCATCCAGCATGGCGACGCGGACCAGACCATCGCCAATTTCACCAAGGCGGTAGAGCGGTTCGCCAACATGAACTGAAAAAGCCTGGGATCGGGCATTGCCCGATCCCAGGCTTTTTTTTGCACACTCACGCACCGGGCCTCCATTTCAGGAGGAATGCGGAATTCAGGATCACGAACACGGAACCGGCAT
>CALWXI010000258.1 GCA_944385455.1 uncultured Oscillospiraceae bacterium
CAAAGCGCGCTGTAAAAAAAAGAGGGCCTGCCGCGCCATGGCGCGGCAGGCCCTCTTTTCAGTATTGGGTGGGGATCTCATCCCCGCCGATGCCGTAGAGACGGCGAAATTCCTCCAGGTCCGCGGAAGTGCGGATCAGCATGACCTCGGTGAATTTCCCGGTACGGAGGTCCTGGAAGCCGGCTGCCTTTTCTCCGGTGCAGATGCTGGCGCGGATCACCGGCTTCTGAGTTTCCCGGTCATAGGTGCGTGTCTCCCGTTTTCTTCTGAAAAGCATCCCGTGCCCCCCCCCTTAAACATGAGCCTTTGCCTCTGATAAAAGTCTGGATAGCACCCGCCGCCTGGGTCAGGGCCGGCAGCAGCGCTTCCCTCCGGGGTGATCGACTTGTTTTCCTTGGCTCGCCCCAGGCATAGACCGGGAAAACGAACCCGATCTGCCCGGCGCTGTCCAGATCCGGCAGTTGGTGGTAATATCACAGGCCTGATCCCCGGTGAGGCGGGCCGGCGAAACCCCCTGTTTTCCCGGAAGGAAAACAGGGGGTCCTTTGTCTGATCGGCGGCAGGCAAGACCTAACGCTTTGATTTTGCCGCTTTTTTGGCGGCCCTTTCCGCCTTTCGCTGGGCCTTGGATTCCTGGAGGGCGGCGCGCCACTGACGGCCATAGGCCCGGACGTCATCCAGGGCATAGCGCCGGGAGGTCATGTGGCGATAGCGGTTGCGGAACCGGCGGCTCATGCGCTCGGCCCGCTCCAGCAGGGTGTTGTAATCGCTCATGAGACGGTCCAGCCGTTCGGCGGCGGCAGGGGGGAGGGTCTCCCGGACGGCGTCCAGCCTGGCCCGGAGCTCCTCGCCCACCACCTCCAGGTCGTCGCCCAGGTCGGCGCGGGCCAGGGCCATCTGGAGCCGCAGCTCGTCGCCGGCGGTCTGGAGCCGGTTCATGAGCCGGGTCACCAGGGCCAGCTTCCGGATGGTGGTGACGGTGTCCACCATCAGCAGGGCGAAGAGCGCGCCGCAGAGGGTGTACTGGAGCCACAGGGGGATACGGGCAAGCAGCTCGGCCACGGGCGGATGGATGAGGAAAACGGCCACATAGGACATGACGCCCCAGAAGAGGCTCACCTCCAGGCAGACCCTGCCCTTGATGTTGAAGCGGCGGTTGCTGTAATCCCAATACTTGATGTGGGTGGTGGTCTCCAGAAACCAGCCCACGAAATACTCCCAGGCGGTCATGACCACCACGGCCACGAAATAGAAGGTCACCAGATTGTCCTTGAGGGGGGCGAAAAAGAGGATCATCAGCAGGAAGCCCACCCCGTAGATGGGGCAGATGGGCCCGTAGAGAAAGCCCCGGGGGACATAGTGCCGCTCCAGCACGGAGCAGTAGCAGGTCTCCCAAAGCCAGCCGCAGAAGGAGTAGAAGATAAAGTAGAGGAACAACTGGGTGATGGGCTGTCCCATCAGCGTGGGCACGTCCAATCAGCTCTGCTCCTTTCCGTCAAAGTCGGTGAGCAGCACGTCCAGCACCCCGTTGTAGATCTGCTCCGGGTGGGCCTTGAACTGCTCGGAGAGCCGGTCGCACTGCTGCTCGGTGGCGGCCAGCATCTCAATGGTGAGGAGGTTCCCGTGCTCATCGTCCAGGGCCATCACCAGGGTAAAGGTGCCGTCCTCCCGTGGGACGCGCTCGGAGCGGACCTGGGCATCCCGGCGCAGCCGGCTGTTGAGCTTGGCCACGTTCTTGTCGCACTTGACCCGGACGGAGTAGGGGAGACTGCTCTCGCAGATGGCGCCGTTTTTCCGCCCCTTGTCGGTGATGGCGTAGCGGTCCTCCTCCAGGAGCAGATGCTCGGTGTCCACCAGCTCGTGGACGGCCTCCGCGAAGGCGAAGTAGTCCACGCCCTCATCGCACATGGTGAGGTCTGCCAGAGTGGGCATGTCGATGGGGGCTACCACACGGGACATGATGTAGAGCACCAGGAACTTGATGTCCAGCTTATCGTGGATGAATCCAACGCGGGCCATGGCGTACCTCCTTGCCGGGCGGCGGCCTGTCCAGGCCGGAATGGCCGGGAACGGTCCGCCCTAACTTCACATTATACCGAAAAAAAGAGGGCGGAACAAGAGTGAATTTTCCACGAAAGTGGTCGAACCGGCGGTTGACAGGGCGTAGAGCGGGGGGTAAGATGGGAGTACCCAAAATGTATGGAGGCGACGATATGAGAGTTCCTCTGCTGCCGGCGCTGTGTCTCGCCGGCCTGCTCTGCCTCACCGCCTGCGGTACCCAGGCGGAGCCCACCCCCACCCCCGAGCCGGCGGTCACCACGCCGCCCCCGGCGGCCACGGCCACGCCGGAGCCCACCCCTTACAACGGCCCCGTGAACCCCCTCTCCGGGCTGCCCGCCGATGAGGAGACGGCGGCGCTGCGTCCGGTGGCCGTCATGCTCAACAATCTGCGGGAGGCGCTGCCCCAGCTGGGCCAATCCCAGGCAGACATCATCTATGAGGTGGTGGCGGAAGGGGGCATCACCCGGATGCTGGCAGTCTACCAGTCGGTGGAGGACGTGGGGACCATCGGCTCCATCCGCTCTACCCGGCCCTATTACATCGAGCTGGCCCTGGGACACGACGCCCTCTTCGTCCACGCCGGGGGCAGCGACGAGGCATACGACGACCTCTGGGCCTGGGACGTGGACCACTTCGACGCCGTCCGGGGACCCTACCTGGGAAAGAGCCCGGAGAGCAATATGATGTGGCGGGACGCCGACCGGCGGAAGGAGAACGGCTACGAGCACAGCGTGGTGGCCACCGGGACGTCCATCCTCACCTACCTGCCGGAGGACCTGCGCCGGGAGCACGAGGAGGGCTACGACGCGGGCCTGGTCTTTGCCGACGACGGTACGCCGGAGGGCGGGGAGCCAGCCGCGGTGGTGACGGTACCCTTCTCCAACTATAAGGCCGGCGTCTTTACCTACGACGCCGGCCTGAACGCCTATCTGGTGGAGGAGTACGGCGAAG
>CALWXI010000259.1 GCA_944385455.1 uncultured Oscillospiraceae bacterium
CCTCTGGATGGGCCTTTTCCATGCGGTGTCCGCCTTCTGCAACGCCGGCTTTGACCTGCTGGGCACCGGTGCGTCCCTGACCTCCGTGGCCGGGGAGGCGGTACCCAATGTGGTGATTATGAGCCTGATCATCTGCGGCGGCCTGGGCTTTCTGGTGTGGGACGATGTGCTGACCCACAAGCTTCAGTTCCGGCAGTGGCGGCTGCACAGCAAGATCGTGGTGACTACCACGGCAGTGCTGCTCATTGCCGGTACGGCGGCTTTCTATCTCCTGGAACGCCGGAATGCCTTCGCCGGGCTGCCTCTGGGGCAGCAAGTGCTGATGGCGGCTTTCCAGTCGGTGACGCCCCGCACTGCGGGCTTCAACACCGTGGACCTCATGTCACTGACGGAGGGCAGTACCTTGCTGACTATGATCCTCATGTTTGTGGGGGCGGGATCCGGCTCTACCGGCGGCGGTATCAAGGTCAATACATTTGCGGTGTTGCTGCTGGCCATGCTGGCCCAGGTCTGGCGGCGGGAGGATGTGGATGTGTTCCGGCGGAGGCTGGATGCCGAGACGCTGCACAAGGCCTATTCCTCCGTCAGCATGTATACCCTGGCGTGCCTCACGGGCTGCATGATTCTGTGCGTGCAGGGGATCGCTCTGGAGGACGCCCTCTATGAGGCTGTTTCCGCCATCGGTACCGTGGGCCTGACCCGGGGCGTGACGCCGGTGCTGCCGGAGATCTCCAAAGCGGCCGTGTTGCTGCTGATGTTCATCGGGCGGGTGGGCAGCATGTCCGTGGCCATGGCCATGACCAGAGACCGCCCAACGCCCCGTGTGCGCAATATTCCGGAGAAGATCCTCATCGGATAGGAAGGGAGCAGAGGTATGAAATCCTTTTTGGTCATCGGGCTGGGCCGCTTCGGGCGGCATTTGGCCCAGAAGCTGGTGGAACTCGGAAACGAGGTCATGGTCATCGACCGGGATGAAGAGCGGGTGGCCCGCCTTTCCCGCATCGCAACCGCTGCCTGCGTGGGAGACTGCCGGGATGAGAATGTGCTGGCTTCCTTGGGAGTTCGGAATTTCGACGCCTGTTTTGTATGCGTACGGGACGATTTTCAGTGCTCTCTGGAAGCCACGGCCAACCTCAAGGAGCTGGGAGCCCGTTTGGTGGTGGCCCGGGCGGATCAGGAAAAGCAGATCAAGTTCCTCCGCAAGATCGGCGCGGACCATGTGGTCCACACGGAAATGGATATGGCCTTCCGGGTGGCGATCCGGTTCTCCGCCAAGAATGTGTTCGATTACTTCGAGCTGACGCCCCGGTATGCGGTGTTTGAGCTGGAGACGCCCCGGGACTGGGAGGGCCGCACGGTGGCCCAGGTGGATGTCCGCCGCCGATACAATGTGAATATCCTGGGTTACCGTCAGGGAGAGGAGATCATCCCCGTGCTGGACCCGGGGTTCCTCTTTGAACGGGACGTCCATCTGATCATTGCCGGAGACAAGGATGCCAGCTTCCGGCTGATGAACGGACACTGAGACTCAGGCGCCGGGACCGGCAGTTCTGCCGGTCCCGGCGCCTTGTCACTGGATATGCTCTTCACAGAAGTTGTCCAGCACCCGCATGCCCATCTCCTCCGGTTCCGCTACGGGGAACTCGGCAATGGAGTCGGGGTCGAACAGCGGGCACAGCCGCTTTTCCGGCTCGATGCGCAGCGCGGGCATTCGGGAACGTCTGGCCATTTGCATCACCTCCGCCGTCAGTTTGCACGGGGGCGGGGAAACTATGCCGCCGGAGGTTTGCCAAATGCTCCGCAGTGTGCTACACTGAACAAAACGGGAAAAGGAGGGAGGCGCGTGAAGCGCTGCTTCATCTTTGCCGCCGGTACATTTTACGGCCTGCGGGAGCGCCCGGCGGCGGGCGAGCTGGTCATTGCCGCCGACGCGGGCTACCGCGCTTGTCTGGATGCCGGCGTGACACCGTCGCTGCTGCTGGGGGATTTCGACTCCATGGAGCAGCCGCCGGATTTTCCCAACGTGCGGAGGGTGCCGGTGGAAAAGGATGACACGGACACCATGTTAGCGGTCAAGGCCGGTCTGGAGCAGGGGTGCACGGAATTCCATCTCTACGGCGGCACCGGCGGGCGGCGGCTGGACCACACCCTGGCCAATCTTCAGACGCTGCTCTATCTCCGGCGCCGCGGTGCCCGGGGTTTCCTCTATGATCTGGACTTTGTCTGGACCGTCCTGGAAAATGAATCCATTACGGTGCCCCGTTGGGTGCCCTGGGCGTTGCTGTCCGTCTTTTGTATGGGAGACCGGGCCTTGGGGGTGGAGGAACAGGGAGTGCAGTATCCCCTCTCCGGTGCGTGTCTGACGCCGGAGTTTCCCCTGGGGGTCAGCAACCATATTCTGGAGGATTCCGCCCGGGTGGCCGTCCGGCAGGGCGTTCTGGCCGTGGGATGGGAATTGGAACCGTTATCCGGAAGATAGTATCACGGATTCCACAGGGCACCGTTGCGAAACGAGGCATGATATTGTATAATAAAACAAATGGGAAAGGTTGACCTTTCCGGCAGCGAGACCGTGGGACCAGGGGTGGGCACGGCGGAGGAGGGAGCATTCATGGCAACATTTACTGTGAACGGCCAGTCCGTCACCGTGGAGCGCAATCAAAAACTGCTGCGGTTCCTGCGGGACAGTCTGCATCTGACCAGCGTGAAGGACGGGTGCAGCGAGGGTGCCTGCGGCACCTGTACGGTGCTCATTGACGGCAAGCCCACCAAGGCCTGTGTCCCACAGACCGACAAGCTGGCGGGCAAGACGGTCCTCACGGTGGAGGGCTTGTCGGAGTTTGAAAAGGATGTCTATACCTACGCCTTCGGCGCGGCGGGCGCGGTGCAGTGCGGCTTCTGCATCCCGGGAATGGTGATGTCCGCCAAGGGATTACTGGACAAGAATCCTGCCCCCACCCGGGAGGAGGCGGCTTTTGCCATCCGCAACAACATCTGCCGCTGTACCGGCTATGTGAAGATCATTGACGCCATTTTGCTGGCCGCGGAGGTATTTCGGGCAGGAAAGATTCCCCCGCCGCCGGAGGACTATACTCTGGGCAGCCGGGTTCCCCGGGTGGACGTCCGGGAGAAAGTCACCGGAACCGGCATCTATCCCGACGATGTGTATCTGGACGGCATGATCTACGCCAGCGCCGTCCGCAGCGCCTATCCCCGGGCCCGGGTCCTGGCCATCCACACGGAGGAGGCCCGGGCGCTG
>CALWXI010000260.1 GCA_944385455.1 uncultured Oscillospiraceae bacterium
GCCACGGCGGCCCGGCGCACCGCCTCGTCGTCGGAGAGGAGGCAAAGGCCGTTTTCGCCCAGTTCCCGTCCGGTGGCAAAGGTAATGAGCTCCAGGCCATAGTCGCCGCAGACCTTTTTGATATGGCCCCAGTCGTACTGCATGGGATTGGCCAGCTGGATCTCCAGCCCGTCATAGCCAATCTCCTTTGCCTGCTGGCACAGCTGCTCGATGGGTCCGCGGAGAATGATCGGCGCGGTGGTGGACACATCGTTCAGGGAGCAGGCAACGCCATATTTGAACATAAGCATCGTCCCTTTCCGTCTCAAAATTTCCCGCCTGCGGGCGGGCCGGCATCGGTGGATGGTGTGTATCATCAATATATCAGTTTTGGGCGGATTTTGCAACTGCCAGTTACACGCCCCGTCCCATCCGCTGCCGCAAGGAGAAGCGCCATTGTGAACAAACTCCACCGCCTGATTTTGTCATATTGGCAAAAACACGTGGGATTTCTTGACATCCTCCTGAATTTGCCGTATCCTCAAAAAAGGCTATCCGTTGCACTTACTATATGTGGAACCATTAAAAAATGAGACTCAGACATCAAAAAAACTGACATTGGATCCATGGAAGTCAAGCAGGAGGTAATGCGATCATGAAACTGGAAGGAAGACGCGCCATCGTTACCGGAGCGGCCCAGGGCCTTGGCCTTGCCATCGCCAAGCGGCTCAACGAGGAGGGCTGCCGGGTGGCCATGCTGGACATCAACGAAGAGAAGGTCTGCGCAGCCGCCGCGGAGCTGAAGGACTGCTTCGGCGCCAAGTGCAACGTGGGCAGCGCGGAGGATATTGCCAGGGCGGTGAAGGAATGCGCCGAGAAGCTGGGCGGCATCGACATCCTGGTGAACAATGCCGGCATCCTGCCCAAGTCCCGGGTGTTTGACGTGACGGAGGAGGACTTCGACCGCACCATGGCCATCAATGCCAAGGGCCCCTTCTTCATGATCCAGCAGGCGTTCCCTTATCTGAAGGAGTCCCCGTATCCCCGCGTCATCAACATCGGCTCCCTGGCCGGCCGGATGGGCGGCTTTGAGACCTGCATGGCCTACTCCGCATCCAAGGGTGCCGTGGGTGCGCTGACCATGGGACTGGCCCGCCAGCTGGCTCCCTACAAGATCAATGTGAACGCCGTGTGCCCGGGCACCACCGAGACCCCCATCACCGCCGCCTTCTCCGACGAAGCCATGGCGCGCCTGCTGACCCGGATCCCCCTGGGCCGCCTGGGCCGCCCCGCCGACATGGCTGCGGCGGTGTGCTTCCTGGCCTCCGATGACGCCGAATGGATCACCGGCGCCCAGCTGGATGTCAACGGCGGCATGTACATGGGCTGACGTCCCCGGAAATCAACATTTGGGAGGATATACGGTATGAATTATCTGGAATGGATCAATCAGTGCACCGCCACCCGCTGGTGGCATGATTCCGGCAATCCTGCCGAGATCGAACTGGCGTTGAAGCGGGGCGCCACCGGCGTTACCACCAACCCTGTGCTGACGTTCCGCTCCTTCACCTCCGAGCCGGACTTCTGGACGCCCAAGGTCCTGGCCCTGGGCGATGATTTCCCCACCACCGAGGCCCACGCCGAGGCCCTTTTGAAGCTGGTGGCCACCTATGCCGCCGACAAAGTCCGCCACATCTATGACGCCACCGACGGCGCCGACGGATACCCCCTGGGGCAGCTGACCCCCGGCCGGGCCGGCGACGCCGAGGGCATGCTGGCCCAGGCCCGCCGTGTCCACTCCTGGGCACCCAATATTGCCGTCAAGCTCCCTGCCACCGCCGCCGGCGTGGAGGTGATCGAGCACCTGGCGGAGGAGGGCATCCCCATCTGCGCCACCATCAACGTCTCCGTGGCCCAGGGCATCGCCGTGGCGGAGGCCTACGAGCGGGGGAAGAAGAAGGCCGTCGCCAACGGCGTCAAGCCGCCGCTGTGCATCGTGGTGCAGCAGGTGGGCCGTCTGGACGACTATCTGCGGGATGTGGCCCAGGATATGAAGCTGGGGCTCCCGGAGTCTGTCATCACCCGGGCGGGCCTTGCCGTGGCGAAGCGGACCTACGGTATCCTGGAGGAGATGAAGTCCGACTGCATCATCATGCCGGCGGGTCTCCGGGGCGCCTATCACCTGACCGAGATGGCCGGCGGCCGCCTGCTCTATACCATCAATACCCGGGTCCAGGATATGATCCTGGCAGAGGACCCCGAGCAGGTGGAGAAGATCAACGAGCCGGTGGATCCGGAGATCATCCGTCAGCTCCAGAAGATCCCCGAGTTCGTCCGTGCCTATGAGCCCGACGGCATGAAGCCCAGCGAATTCATTACCTTCGGCGTCACCCAGAAGCTCCTGAGCCAGTTCATGGAGACCGGCTGGGCGCCTCTGGAGACCTATCTTTCCAGCAAGACCACCGGCCGCTGGATCTGAGACGTTTATCCGCGCCGTCCCCGCGTTTTACGCGGGGCCGGTTGTCTCCGGTTCCTTGCGTGGGAGCCATGCGGATACCCATTATGATTTTTATAGAAGGGACTTGTTGCGCATGATTCGGGATTATGAAGATCTGTTTTCCCTCAAAGACAAGCGGGCGCTGGTCACCGGCGGGGCCCAGGGTCTGGGTCTTTCCATTGCGGAGGCGTTCTGCGCTGCCGGTGCCGTGGTGACGCTGGCGGATATCAATGCCGAGTCGGTGGAAGCGGCGGCGGCGGAGCTGCGCCGCGAGGGCGCCCGGGCGTATGCCGTTGTCTGCGATGTCTCCAGTGAAGAGCAGGTGGCCGCGGCGGTGGCGTCCGCTGCGGAGCAGATGGGCGGACTGGACATCATGGTGGCCAATGCCGGCGTCAGCACCCGGGCGCCTGCCGAGGAGATGACCCTGGACCAGTGGAACCGGGTCATCGACATCGATCTCAAGGGCGTGTTCCTGTGCGACCGGGAGGCGGGGCGCTATATGCTCTCTCACGGCGGCGGCTCCATCATCAATATGTCCTCCATCATCGGCATCGTGGGCAACACCACCGGCAACTCCAACTATGCTGCCGCCAAGGGCGGCGTGTCCTCCATGACCAAGGTCATGGCGGTGGAGTGGGCCCAGCGGGGCATCCGGGTCAACGCCATTGCCCCGGCCCAGACCGCTACCAAGCTCATCGAGGGCCTGATGCGGGACAACCCCGCCACCCGCACGTATTTTGAGCAGCACATCCCCATGGGCCGTCTGGGCAAGCCCTGTGAGATCGCTTCCGCCGCTGTGTTCCTGGCGGCCGATGCCTCCTCCTTTGTCACCGGCCAGACCATCGCCGTGGACGGCGGCGTCACCATTGCATTCTGATTTCCGGAGAGGAGAATACCGCCATGTATACGCGTTCTGAAAACTGCCCCGCCCGGGACATCTGCATCCAGAACGGCAAGGGCCTGGTGCACTTGAAGGATCTGACAGACAAGGACGGCCTCTATGGCCACGGCCGCATGTTTGCCCACGTCACCATCCAGCCCGGCTGCTCCATCGGAGACCACCCCCATGTCCATGAAACCGAGTTTTACTACATTCTCCAGGGCGAGGGCGTGTTCAACGACAACGGCGCCGAGGTGACCGTCCGCGCCGGGGACATCTGCGCCACAGGCTTCGGCGAGGTCCACGGCATGGAGAACCGCTCTGACGCGCCGCTGGAGCTCATCGCGCTCATCGTCATGGAATAAGCTGCTTTTCAGCGGTGTTCCGCCCTCCCGCAATATACCTGCGGGAGGGCGGAATATTTTTCTGCAAAAAAATTCCCCCCTGGCCGTCAGATTTTTCCCCGCTGGATCGTATCACAGGTGAGCGCGCTTTGAAGGAGCTGAAAGATATGATGGACCCCCAACGGGCGGAATATCTGGCGGAGACCTATGCCGACGCCATTCTCCGCCTGAGTTACACGTATTTAAAAAATACCTGCGATGCCCAGGACATCTGCCAGACGGTATTCGTAAAGCTGCTGACGGAGCCCCGGACATTCGACACCCCGGAACACGAGAAGGCCTACATCCTGCGTATGGCGGCCAACGCCTGCAAGGACCTGCTGAAAAGTCCCTGGCGGAAACGGACCTGCGGTCTGGAGGCCTGCGGGGAGGTGGCCGCCCCGGAGCAGACCGACGGTTCGGTGCTCTCTGCGGTGAACACCCTGCCGCCCCATTACCGCTCCGTCATTTACCTCTATTATTACGAGGGCTATCCGGCAGCGGAGATCGGAGAGATCCTGGGGATCTCCGCCGCCGCGGTGCACACCCGCCTGGCCAGGGGCCGGGAAAAGCTGAAGCGATTGCTGGGAGGACTGGATTATGAACGAAGTGTTTGAATACAAAAAGGCCCTGGAGGAGCTGCGGTTCACCCCGGAGCAGAAGGCGGAGATCGCAAGGCGGACGGCCCGGGCCGCAGCGGAGGTCAACGCGTCCCGCCGGGCCCGGCCGGTGTGGCGGGCGGCTTTTATCGCCGCCGCCCTGGCAGCGATGCTGGCAGTGGGAGCGGGTGCCAGCGGTGTGCTGCGGTCCGCCGTGGAGGTCTTCTCCCCCCTCTTCGGCGGGGCCCCCGCCCAAACGGAGATCATCGATAAGATCGGCTATCCCGTGGGGGCCAGCGACACGGACAACGGCGTCACCGTCACCGCCGCCGCCGTCATGGGCGATGCCTACAACGCCGTTATCGTCTACACCATCAGCCGGGACGATGGTACGGCTCTGCTGCCGGAGGGCACCACCGGCGACATGCTGCTGGTCCATGGCAGCGGCACGGAGCTGAATGTCCTGGGCGGCACCCACGGCGGCAGTCATTTCGTGGTGGAGGACCCGGCGGCCAGCTCCATCCAGCTGGTGGATATGCTCAGTTCCGACGTGCCCATCAACGACTGCACCGCCACCGGCGTGTTCGAGAACATCTGGAAGTGGGACGAAGCCACTGGCGAGGCCGTGCCCGTCATCGAGGGCAAGTGGAAGGTGAAGTTTGAGATGGCCTATGAGGACAGCTCCGTCTCCCTGGGGAACGGAGAGACCTTCACCCAGGGCGGCATGACCTTCACCATCGACGGCATCACCCTCTCCCCGGTGGCCTACAAGGTGGACTACACCGTGGACAGCGAGGTGATGTGGAGCGGCTCCGGCAGCGGCCGGCAGAGCGAGGAGGACTCCCGCCAGATGGCGCGGTACTTCGAGGACGTGGAGATCCTGCTGACCCTCACCGACGGCACGGTGGTGGACCTCTCCAACGCCGGCGGCAGCATCGGTCCGGAGGACGGCGTCACCGTCTGCTCCAAGGGCGAGATGTTCAGCCAGGTCATCCCCATGGAGGACATGGCAAGCATCTCCGTGGGCGGCGTGATGTATCCCGTCCGCGCGGAGTAAGACGCATCGACGAAAACCCTCCGCCGGGGCGCATGCCCCGGCGGAGGGTTCCGTGTTTCTTGGCTTATTCCGGTACCATGTGCTCCGGCTTCACCAGGTCCGCCAGCAGCTGTCTGGCCCGTTCCGTGTCCTCCGGCTTTACAGAGATGTAGTAGGTCAACCGGTCGATCTTGCCATTGGGGCCGAAATCCCGGTGGTCCAGCTTGGCGCCGCAGCCGCAGGCCGGCGACTCCGTTTCGTAGTAGCCGGTCTCCATGATTTGGATGCCGGCGTCCTTCAGCCGCTGCCGGGCTCTCCTCCACTGAGGCTTGTCCCCCCAGACCTCATAGGCGATCTCCCGCTTTCCGAAGAGGGCCATGGCTCAACCCCCCAGGGACTGCCAGGCTGTCTCCAGAGCGATTTCCATCATTTCATGGAAGGAGTCCTGCCGGTCCTGAGCGGAGAGGGCCTCCCCGGTGAAGATGTGATCGGAGATGGTGAGGATGGCCAGGGCGCGCTTGCCCAGGCGCTGGGCGGTCCAGTACAGTCCCGCCGCCTCCATCTCCAATGCCAGGATGCCGAACTTGCGGTACATGGCGCCTGCCTCGGGGTTGTCGTTGTAGAACTGGTCGGCGGTGAACACCTGACCCACGTCCGCCCGGACGCCCAGTTTCTCCGCTGCCTCCACAGCGCTGCGCAGCAGTCCGTAGTCCGCTGTGGCGCACAGCTGGCCGGGGAAGCGGTACTGGTCGGCAAAATGGGAGTTGGTGGAGGCTCCCAGGGCGATGACCACGTCCCGGAGCTTCACGTCTTCGCCGATGCCGCCGGCGGAGCCGATGCGGATGATGGACTCCACGCCGAAGCACTGGTAGAGCTCGTAGCTGTAGATGCCCACGGAGGGCACGCCCATGCCGTGGCCCATGACGGAGATCTTCCGCCCCTTATAGGTGCCGGTATAACCCAGCATGTTGCGTACGGTGTTGAAGCACACGGGGTTCTCCAGGTAGTGTTCCGCCACGTATTTGGCCCGCAGGGGATCGCCGGGCATCAGCACGACTTTTGCAATCTGGGATTCCTCCGCCACGATGCTGGCGGAGGGACTTTCCTTCACGGCCATATGCAGTCCTCCTTGTGATAAAATAGTCGGATATTACGAATTGTTGTCGAACAGCGCCGCCAGGGACTGAGGATAGGGCGGGCGGCAGATGCCCTTTTCTGTGATGATGGCGGTGATGAGTTCGTGGTCCGTGACGTCGAAGGCGGGGTTGTAGCATCTCACGTCTTCGGGGGCCATGGGTGATTTGTACCACATGGAGCGGATCTCGTCCTCCGCCCGCAGCTCGATGGGAATGTGGTCCCCGTCGGGGCAGGCCATGTCGATGGTGCTGGTGGGTCCCAGGACATAGAAGGGGATGCCGTAGTGCCGGGCCAGGATGGCAACGCCGGAGGTGCCGATCTTGTTGGCGGCGTCGCCGTTGGCGGCCACCCGGTCGCAGCCCACGAAACACGCCTGCACCCAGCCGTTTTTCATCACCAGGGAGGCCATGTTGTCGCAGATCAGCGTCACATCCGCCCCGGCCCGCTGGAGCTCATAGCTGGTGAGCCGGGCGCCCTGGAGCAGGGGCCGTGTCTCGTCGGCGAACACATGCAGGGGGATTCCCTGCTCCGCCGCCAGCAGCAGCGGCCCCAGGGCGGTGCCGTAGCGGGAGGTGGCCAGAGGGCCGGCGTTGCAGTGGGTCAGCACTCCGTCTCCGGGACGCAGCAGGGAAAGGCCGTACCGGGAGATGGCGGCGCACTTGTCCATGTCGTCCTGATGAATCTCCACCGCCCTGCGGTACAGCGCCTCCAGGGCCTGCTGCCGGTCATGGGCCAGCGGCCGGGCCGCAGAGAGCATCTGTTCCACGGCCCAGGCGAGGTTCACCGCTGTGGGCCGGGCGGCGGCCAGCTCCCGGCTCAGGGTCTCCAGCCGGGGATAGAAGTCCGCCTCCGGCAGGGACCGGGCCAGTACGTATACGCCGTACGCCGCGCAGATCCCGATGGCCGGGGCGCCCCGGATCCGCAGGGACCGGATGGCTTCCACCATCTCTTCCAGGGTGGTCAGGCGGATCTCCCGCTCCTCGTTGGGCAGAAGGGTCTGGTCCAGGATGTAAAGGGCCTGCTCCGCCGGATCAAACCGGAGGTTCACGGGTACGGAGGCGTGAGAGCGGGTCATGGCGCGTCCCCTCATACCCGCACGATGCGGCCGTCCCGGCGGGGCTTGGGTGCCGGCGCGGGACCGTCGGCATAGCCAAGGATGCAGTGGCCCACGCCCCGGAGTGTGGCGGGAAGGCCCCATTTTTCCAGCAGCGCCCGGCCCTCGGGCAGGTCGAAGACCTCCTCCGCCCGGTGAATCCAGCACGAGCCCACGCCCAGCGACGCGGCGGCGTTCATCAGGTTCCCCATGACCAGGGAGCCGTCCTGGCGCCAGGTGGGACGCCCGGTGTCCGCCAGCACCACCACCACGGTGGGAGCGCCATAAAAGGGTGCCGCGTCGGGCTGCCCCAGGACCCGGGCGTTGAGCCGGGAAAGCAGGGTCACCGTTTCCGGGTCCTGCACTGCCACCAGAACAGGGGACTGCATCCCCATGCCGCTGGGGGCCCAGAGGCCCGCCTCCAGAATGGCGTCCAGGGCATTCTGGTCCACCTGCCGGAGCTGATAGCTGCGGATGCTGCGGCGCTGGCGCAGTGTTTGCAGTACTTGATTCATGAGAGCCACGTCCTTTCTGTATGCAGAATCTTCCCCTCCATCATATCACGCTTCCGGCAAAGCGCAAACCAAATCTTTCGCCGCTGCCGCCTCATATCCCCGGGAAACGGCGCATAGGATGGACCAACAAGAGGCGGGGAGTGTTGTGTGTTGAAAGGAAAC
>CALWXI010000261.1 GCA_944385455.1 uncultured Oscillospiraceae bacterium
CATAGGTGGTCCTGGTCCCGCCGCCGTCTATTCCAACATAAAGCATATGGATCCCTGCCCGCGGCACTCAGGCTCTGAGGTACAGACCGCCGTTCAGGTCCAGGACTGCGCCGGTGATCCACCGGGCTTCCTCGCTGGCCAGATAAACAGCAGCGTAGCCGATGTCCTCCGGCTTTCCGAAGCCCAGAGGGAAGGCCTTTTCCCGCTCGCGGAGAGCGGCTTCATCCAGCTTCGTGTCCTCCGTTACCGAAGCGGTGACTACCAGGCCGGGAGCCAGACAGTTGAAGGTGATGCGGTATTGAGATTCCGTTCGCACCAGGGATTTTGCCAGTGCGATCTGCCCTGCCTTGGCGGCCGGATAGTGCACGGCACCTGTGATCGTGCCCACATAGGCGCTCCCCGAACTGGTGTAGATGCACCGGCCCCACCGCTGACGCTCCATAATGGGGAGAACATGCTTTGTGACCAGAAAAGCGCCGGTGAGGTCCGTGTCCAGAACCTCATACCAGGTTTCCAGCGGGGTGTCTTTGATATCGCCGGGCCTGTAAAGACCGGCGTTTGAGACGAGAATATCAATTCGGCCATACGTGTCGAAGACGGTGTTCACCATGCGGATGACTTCGGATTCCTTCCGCACATCCGCCTGTACGAGGATGCCCTGAGAGCCGCAGGCGTGGATCTCCTCCAGTACACTGGCGGCCTTCTCCCCGTTTTTCAGATAATTGACGGCAACAGTGGCTCCTGCTTGCGCCAGGCACCGGCAGATCCCGGCCCCGATTCCCTGCGATCCTCCGGTGACCAAGGCGACTTTTCCGCTTAAGCTGAACATAGATTTTGCCCCCCTGCTGTACGTAAAATGTGCGTGACACGTCTGATTTGCGCACATTTATTTTATCACCGGCAGGAGGGCAAAATCTTTATATTTATCCGCGAACTTGTTGCAGATATCCGCGTGTTTGCAAGTGTGCGGTGCACTACGGCTGTTCGGATCCCCGGTAGCGTTTTCGGTATTCCCCGGGAGTTTCCCCGAACTGCTTGCGAAAGGCATAGTTGAAATAGGACTGATTCCGGAAGCCGCAGTCAAAGGAGATGTTCTTTACGGAATTGGATGAGGTCAGCAGCAGATCCCGGGCATTTTTCAGGCGGACGCTGATCAGGTATTCGATGGGCGAGATCCCGATCTGCTGCTTGAATTTACGGGCAAAATGATTTTTGTTCAGGTGGACGGTGGAAGCCAGGTCGTCCAAGGTCAGCTCCCGCTGATAGTGCAGCTGGATGTACTGGCATACCGGCTCCATGGAATTGGGGGACGGATGGCTGCTGTTGGTGGTGCGCTCACAAAGGGAGTCCACCACCAGCAGGTGAATGAGTTCCGCCAGAAGCCAGGGAGTCGCCGGATCTTCGTTGATGTCCGGAGCGGAAATGCCGATCAGACGGCTGTAGATCCTGCGCAGATCCTCCTGGTGGGTGGGAATGAACATGGTGGGGATGATCTCCCAGAATGCGGAGGGATAGGGGACTTGAATGACAGAGCTTTGATAGCGGTTCTCCCCAGGCAGAGAAGGACGCCAGGAAAAATCCAATTTGATGCCGTAGCAGCAAAGGCTCCCTTTTGAACAGACATGCTGGCCTGGCCGCCGAAAGATGCAGGCGCCCCGGGGGACATCAAAGATATCGCCGTCGATCTGCATGGAGCGGCCGCCCCTGAAATTGAACTCAAATTCGTAGTCTGCGACCACGCGGAGGGGTGTCCAGCCACAGTCCTTGGTATCAAAATATTGACAGCTGAGCACCATCGGAGTGCGGTATGTTTCTCCTCCGGCAAATACACTCATGGCCGATCCCACCCTTTCGTGGTAAAAATAACGATACTGTCATATTAGTATTTTTTTCCTGAAAAGTCAATATTACGAAATAAAATGCTAGAATATATACTTGTTAACGGGGTGGATTGTATAATATATTTAAATTGACAACGGGAGAGAAGAGGCACTGCGCTTTTGTGCAGTTAGCACAGCATGGCACAGGCAACGGCCTCCTGCCGCGCAGCGGGGGAGAGTATACGAAAGGAAGCGAAAGTCAAATGGAGCGCCCACTCAAAAAATTTGCCGTGGTAGGAATGGGAATCCTCGGCAAGCGCCATTCCAATGCCCAGATCCAGAATCCCAAGGCGGAGCTGGTTGCCGTCTGCGATCTCTATGAAGCGCAGATGCAGGAATTCGTTACAGCTCATCCCAGCGTCAAAATGTACACCGATGCCAGGAAGATGTTTCAGGAGTGCGATGTGGACGTGGCCATCATTGCCACGCAGGACCCGTATCATAAGGATCCGCTGCTGGCCGCCATTGACGCGGGCATCCGCTACATCATCTGCGAAAAGCCCCTTTGTACGACTCTGGAGGATGCCCGGGAGGTGAAGGCCGCGGCGGACGCCGCCGGCAGCAAGATCATCGTGGCGTTCTCTCTGCGGATGCAGCGCTGCGACAGGGCGCTGCGTCAGCTGATTAAGGCCGGCATGCTGGGACGGCCCCTCCACGGCGATGTGGAGTGCGACGACTGCATCTATGTTCCCAAGAAGCTTTGGGGCAAGAAAAGCGCGGATTGGGCCAAAACCTCCAGCCCGGTCTATTTCCTCTTCAGCCATGCCATCGACTACCTCACGTTCTATCTCGCTCCGGCCAAGATCCAGAAGGTGTACGCCGTGGGGAAGCAGGAGGGCATCGGTTCGTACTGCGACTACTGTGAGGCGATCTGCACCTTTACGGACGGAACCGTGGTCCGCATCAAGGGAGACTGGACCCGGAAGATCCCCACGCTGACCGAAAATGTCATCACCCTCACCTTTGAGGATGCGGGCGTCATTTATACCCGGCAGCCTGCCCTGGGGCGGCCGCTGATGCGTCTGGACTTTGAGGACGGGGAAAAGATGGAGCGGGCATTTGCGTTCCTGGAACAGGAAGGGTACTTTGTCCGGAAAATCGTGGACCTGAAAGCCTACTGCAAGTTTGCCATTGAGATGTACCCGGATGAAAATCTGGAGTCCTATGCAGCCAGCTCGGTCTACATGCTGGACTACCTCAATGATGATGGATTCCTGGGACTGCCGGAGTGCATCTGCGACCTGGACGGCGGTCTGTATCAGGTGGAAGTGGTGGATGCCATCAATCGTTCCATGGAAACGGACGCGCCGGTGTATTTGTAAAGGAACAGTGTCTGACGCGGGGAGCGGCAGCGACAACTTGATAAGGAGGATTCTATGAAAAAGCGATTTGTACTGTTTCTTGCGCTTGTGATGCTGCTTTCGCTGGTTTCGTGCGGCTCAAGTCCAGACAGTGAACCTGCCGCTGATAACGGAGGAGGCAGCGAGGCTTCCGGCGAGAAGAAGGACTCCGTCATTCTGGCCACCTCCGGTGAACCGTACCTCTTTTACGCCCTTTCTGCCAAGGGATGCAGCGGAGATGACAACCTGGTGCTGTCCAATGTGTACGACTGCCTGACCTTCCTGAATGACGACGGCTCCATCAGCCCCGGACTTGCGGAGAAGTGGGACATCTCCGAGGACGGCCTGGAGTATACGTTCTACCTCCGCAAGGGCGTAAAGTTCCACGATGGGTCCGAGATGACGGCTGAGGATGTGAAATTTACTTACGACAAAGGCGCCGAAGGGCCGCTGGGATCCGCTCTGTTCATCAATTACAGCAGCTGCGAGATCCTGGACGACTATACGGTGAAGATCACCCTCACGGATCCCTATGCCGCGTTCCTGTACGGAGCGGCGTCCCGTCTGGGCGGGATCTGCAGCAAGGCCTACTATGAAAAGGTGGGCGATGAAGGCTATCTGGAGGCCCCCATCGGCACCGGCCCCTATAAGTTTGTGCAGGCGGTCTCCGGCGACCGGATCGAGTTTGAGGCGTTTGAGGACTATTGGCGCGGGGCCCCTGCCATTCAGAACGTTACCATCAAGATTGTCACGGATACCAACACGCAGGTCATCGGCCTGGAGAACGGAGATTATGATGTGGTCCGTGCTCCCTCTATTGAGACGTGTGTCCGGTTTGATTCCAACGATAAGGTGGACTGGGCGTACGGCGACAGCACCGGGCGCATCACCATGTACCTGGGTGCCTGGGGCGGACGCAACGGAGAGGACAAGAACTTCCGCAAAGCCGTGCAGTATGCCATCAACAAAGAGGAAATCAATGAGGGCGCCAACGCCGGCTATGCCACCATCCTGGATATCGATATGTGCCCCATGTATGGCGGGTATCCCAGCGGAGGGTATGAGGTTGTGGAGTACGACGCGGAGAAGGCGAAGGAATATCTGGCGCAGTCCTCCTATGACGGCAGCGAGTTCGATATTTTGGTGAAGGTGGGGACCACGTATGAAACTGCCGCCAAGATCATCCAGGCGCAGCTGAACGCCGTGGGCATCAAAGCCAAGATCACCGCTGTGGACAATACCACCTATTCGGATCTGTGGATGGCCGGAAATTACGACGGCATCATTTACGACAATCTGTGCTCCCTGGTGGACGCCGACGGCATGTCGACTTTCTTCCGTCCTCTGGAGATGGGCTATATTTACACGCAGAACAGCCAGTATCCCAAAACCGATGAGATCTACGCGCTGTGCATGGAGGGCCGCGCACATCAGGGCGACGAGCGTGAGCCCTACTATGTGGAGGCCTGCAACATCATCACGGAGGAGGCCTATCTGGTCCCGCTGTATAACGGACTGAACACCGTGGCGTTCAACGCGCAGCTGAAGGGGGTCACCGCCCACTGCCTGGGCACCTACAATTTCTATCAGTGGTCCTGGTAACAGCTCTGTTGTTGGATGAGGCTTTCCATAAGCATGACCGGGGCGGAGCTTGATCTCAGCTCCGCCCCGGATCTTATTTCCAGAACAACCCATCGAAAGGAGGGACCCCCTTGACATACTTGAAGTATATCGGCAAACGGCTGCTCCTGCTGATTCCAGTCATCGTCGGCATAACCTTCGTTTTGTATTTCATCATGGCGCTCTCCCCCGGAAATCCGGCTCAGCTGATTCTGGGCGCGGACGCCACGGCGGAACAGATCCAGGCGCTGGAGGAGGAGATGGGGCTGAACGATCCCATTATCGTACAGTATCTCAACTACATGCTGGGCGTGATACGGGGTGATTTCGGAACGTCCTGGGTGAGCGGGTACAATGTACTGGGCGAATTCATCCTGCGCATCCCCAACACGCTGCTGATCGCCGTTCTGGCCACCGTGGGTGCCGTGGCACTGGGGATCCCCATGGGAATCTATTCCGCCGTAAAGCAATACAGCCTGTTTGACTACGGCGGGATGGTCGTGGCCATGCTGCTGTTTTCCGTGCCTGCCTTCTGGCTGGGGATCATGTGCCAGATCCTCTTTTGTCTGATCCTGGGGTGGCTGCCGGCGGCTGGCGATGAATCGCTGAGATATTTCATCCTGCCGTCCATTGTTCTGGGCGCCAATACCTTCGCGTCCATGATCCGGATGGCGCGCACCAGCATGCTGGATGTCATCAAGCAGGACTATATCCGCACGGCCAGAGCCAAAGGCGCGCCCGAGCGCCGGGTGATCATGCGCCATGGCGTCCGCAACGGACTGATCCCGGTGATCACGCAGATCGGGATCTCCTTTGCCGGCGCAGTGGGCGGCGCCATCGTCACAGAGACGATCTTCGCCATCAACGGTGTGGGGATGCTCCTTCTCAACGCAGTCAAGTCCCGAGACATCCCGGTGGTCATGGGTACGGTGATTTTTGTGGCGGCCATTGTCGGCATCATCAATCTGGTGGTGGACCTGATCTGTGCGAAGGTAGACCCCCGCATTGACCTGGCTTCGTGAGGAGGTGCACAATGAGCAAACGCAACGCAAAGAGCACGGCGCCGCATGAGCGCAGCGCATGGGGCCTCATATTGTTCCGTTTTCAGAAAAACAAACTGGCCATGCTGGGCGTGGTGATCCTGGCCGCAATGGCGCTGGTGATCCTGCTGGCTCCGCTGTATGTCTCCTATGACCGTGTCAGTGCGCTGGATGTGCTGAATAAATTCGTGACGCCCTGCAAGGAGTTTCCCTTTGGAACGGACGAGCTGGGCCGCGATCTGTTTGCCCGTGTGATCTACGGCGGACGCATCTCCCTGTTCGGAGGCATTGCCACCATTGTGATCGCGTTTTCCATCGGCTGTATCATCGGCGGTGCGGCGGGATATTTCGGCGGCAAGGTGGACACCGTCCTGATGCGGATGATCGATATGCTGATGGCGATTCCCTCCGCGCTGCTGGCCATGGCCATTATCACCGCGTTGGGAAACGGCATCTGGAAGCTGATCATTGCGCTGGCCATCAGTGAGATCCCCCGCTTTGCCCGGGTAGTGCGCGCGTCTATCCTGACGCTGCGCAATCAGGAATATGTGGAGGCGGCCAAGTGTTACGGGTCCAGCTCGCTCCAGATCATCATGCGGCATATCCTTCCCAACGGCATCGGGCCGATCATTGTCTCCGCCACACTGATGCTGGGGCAGACCATCATCAGCATCTCCTCCATGGGCTTCCTGGGCCTGGGTGTGGAGTCCCCCACTCCGGAATGGGGCACCATCATTTCGGAGAACAAGATCAATATCCGCTACTATCCCCATCTCGGATTGATTCCCGGAGCGTGCATCATGCTGGCCGTCATGGCGGTCAACTTCATTGGAGATGGCCTGCGCGACGCATTTGACCCCAGGACAAAGAATTGAGGAGGTGCCGACATGAGAGAATCTGCCGTTCACGCGGAGAAATGTGAGAACCTCCTGGAGATTCAGGACCTGCATGTCCAGTATAACACGGACGACGCGGTGGTCCACGCCCTCAACGGCTTTTCGCTGACGGTGAATCGCGGCCAGAAAATCGGTTTGGTGGGTGAGACGGGGGCCGGAAAGACCACCTGCGCGCTGTCGATCCTGCGGCTCCTGCCGGATAAAGTGGGGCAGATCACCTCCGGGAGCATTACATACGACGGAGAGGATCTGCTGCATGCCCCCACCGCTTACATGCTGAGCCTGCGGGGGACCAAGGTCTCCATGATCTTCCAGGACCCCATGACCAGCCTGAATCCCATCATCACCGTGGGGGATCAGATCTTGGAGGTGCTGGATCTCCATTATCCGGATATGTCCAAGGAGGAAAAGGAGAAGCGGGTGGATGAGATTTTGAGCCTGGTGGGCATCCCGCCCTCCCGGAAAAACGAGTTCCCCCACCAGTTTTCCGGCGGGATGAAGCAGCGAATCGTCATTGCCATGGCGCTGATCGCGGAGCCGGAGCTGCTGCTGGCCGATGAGCCCACCACCGCGCTGGACGTCACCATTCAGGCGCAGATCCTGGAGCTGATGAAGGAACTGAAATCAAAATTCAACACCGCGGTGGTCCTCATTACCCACGATCTCGGCGTGGTGGCTGAATTCTGCGATGACGTGGCGGTGGTATATGCCGGCGAAGTCATTGAAAGCGGCAGTGTGGAGGCCGTATTTGCCCGGGAGAAAAACCATCCGTATACGGAAGGCCTGTTCAACTGTCTGCCGGACCTGAGCAGCACCGCGCCGCGCCTGATCCCCATTCCCGGGTTTATGGCCGATCCCACCAATCTGCCGGAGGGCTGCAGCTTTGCCGACCGCTGTCCCTACTGCCGGAGCATCTGCAGGAGCGAGAAGCCGCAGATGCACGTATGGGGCGGACATGGGATCAAGTGCCACCTGTTTGGACAAAAGGAGGTTGAATGATGTGGGAGTTCCGCTGATCGAAACAAGAGGACTCAAAAAGTATTTCAAGACGTCCCGCGGGATGCTGCATGCCGTGGAGGACATCAACCTCAAGATTCAGGCCGGAGAGACCCTGGGCGTGGTGGGGGAGTCCGGATGCGGCAAATCCACCCTGGGGCGCACGATCCTGCGGCTCCTGCCCGCCACGGCAGGTGAGGTGCTGTATAACGGAGAGAATATCCTGACGTATAAAAAGCATGAGATGCAGAAAATCCATCTGAATATGCAGATGATCTTCCAGGATCCGTACAGCTCCCTGAATCCCCGCATGTCCATCGCCAACATCATTGCAGAGCCCATCAAGGTCTGCGGGACCGTGACCGGGAGGCATGCCATCGAGGAAAAGGTGGAGGAGATCATGGATCTGTGCGGCCTTCCCAAACGGTACATGAATACATATCCCCATGAGTTGGACGGCGGGCGGCGGCAGCGTGTGGGACTTGCGCGGGCGATGGCGGTGGATCCGAAATTCATCGTATGCGACGAGCCGGTGTCCGCGCTGGATGTGTCCATTCAGGCACAGATTCTGAACCTTCTGATGGATCTGCAGGAGCAAAAGGGCCTTTCCTATATGTTCATCACCCATGATCTGTGCGTCGTAAAGCATATCAGCAGCAACATCATGGTCATGTACATGGGACAGGTCGTGGAGTATGCCAGCAAAGAGGAGCTGTTCAAAAACCAGCTGCATCCGTATACCAAGGCGCTGCTCTCCGCGATTCCAACCATTGATCTTTCCCGCCGCAGCAGGGAGCGACACGCCCTCACGGGGGAAGTCACCAGTCCCATCGAGCCGGCCCCCGGCTGCCGGTTCGCGCCCCGCTGCCCGCATGCAAGTGAAAAATGCCGCGAGCAGTCCGAGCTGCGCGAGGTGAGTCCCGGCCACTATGTGTCCTGCGTGCTGTGCCGCTGACAGAAGGAGGGGACGATATGAAAACGATACCGCTGACAAATGGAAGGGATACCCTTGCGATTTCCACATATGTCATGGGCACGGGATTCTTCAATACGCGCTGCAGTATTCCGGAGAGTCTGGAGATCCTGGACTATTACTACGCCCACGGAGGCCGGTGCATCGACACCGCCCGGTACTACGGGATGTTCGATACCGGCAAGAGCCAGAGCGAACTGGTGGTGGGGCGGTGGCTTCGGGAGACCGGCCTGCGCAGGGAGATCGTTTTGTGCACGAAGGGCGGGCATCCCAATGTGGACACGACCCGGCTGGGAAACCCCAATGGATATGTGAAGACGCACTCCCGCCTCACCAGAACGGAGCTGTACAGTGATATGGAACAGAGTCTGGAGGCGCTGGGAGTGGACAGCGTGGATGTCTACTGGCTGCACCGGGATGAGCCGGATGTGCCGGTGGAGGAGATCATGCCGGTTTTGAACGAGTTTGTGCAGAAGGGGTACACCAAGATGCTGGGAGCGTCCAACTGGTCTGTTCAGAGAATCTCCGATGCCAATGCGTTTGCAAAGGCAAACGGCATGGAGCCCTTCTCGGCCAGCCAGCTGCAGTGGAGTCTGGCGCTGAATACGGATAAGACGCTTTTTGATGATACGTCCACCTATCTGAACCGGGGAGATCCCGACTATTTCTGGTATCGGCAGAGGAATATGCCGGTGTTTGCCTTTTCCTCCCAGGCAGGCGGCCTGTTTTCCAGGGCCTTGTCCAAAGATCCCGGCAAGGGGCTGCAGAATCTGCGCAAGATCAGGGCCTCCTTTCTGGAAGAGCCTGAAAACTACCGCCGGATCCAGCGGGTGGGACAGCTGTCGCAAGAGACCGGGCTTTCCCCTGCGGAGATCTGCACATCGTATCTGCTCAGCATAGATTTTCCGGTGGTCGCCATGCTGGGGTGCCGCAGTATGGAGCAGCTGCGGGATTCCCTGGGCGCGCATATCGGGTATACGTTTGACCAGCAGACCGTCGCTTGGCTGGAAACGGGCGTGCGCCCGGAGTGAAGCCCCGCAGGGACGATGGGAATGTGCGGTGCGGAATCATTGAGAAAGGAGGCCGATCAGGATGACAGAGCGAAAGTGTGCCCTTGTAACGGGAGCCGGCCGCGGATTGGGAAAGGCCATCGCCCTGGGACTTGCCGCGGAGGGATATGATGTCGGCGTGAATTACAACGCCAGTGAGGAAAAGGCGCGGGCGGTATGCGCCGCGATCGAGGCTATGGGGAGGCGCGCGATTCCCATTCGGGCGGATGTGGGGGATCTGCGGGACATCGATGCGATGTTTGATGCGTTCCTGGATGCGTTTGGGAGGATCGACGTGCTGGTCAACAATGCCGGCGTGAACTCCCACAGGACTATTTCCGAGACTACCCCGGAGCTTTTTGATCAGGTGGTGAACATTGACTTCCGCGGCACGTTTTTCTGCACGCGCCGTGCGGCGATGTTCATGCAGGAACATGGGATCGCGGGTTCCATCGTGAATATTTCCAGCTGCCAGCACGAGATCGTATTTCCGACCTCGCCGGTGTACGGCCCCATCAAGTCTGCCATCACCAATTTTACCCGCTATGCGGCCATGGAGTGGGCAGGCTGTGGAATCCGGGTCAACAGCATCTCGCCGGGACACATCAAGGTCATTGAGGGCCCGGCGAAAAACCGGGAAAAGGAGCAGACCCGGCGCGTTCCCATGGGCCGGGTGGGGCAGCCGCAGGAGATCGCCGACGCGGTACTGTTTCTCATCAGCGACAACGCTTCGTACATTACCGGGGCGGATCTGAAGGTGGACGGCGGAGTGGTGATTCCCTGCCTTCTGAACAACAATCTCTATCCCCTGCCTCCCATTGGGACCTGATTTGGCAAAGGAGGAGCGCGCGGGAAAGGACCGTGCGCAGACGATCATGAGTGCCTACGAACTGAAAAGGCTGGATATGCCGTTCTACTCCATCCATACCACGGTGTATCTTCTGGAAACCCAGCGCTCCGTGTTTGTGATCGACAGCGGAGTCCTCAGCGGAAGAGCCATGCTGGAAGCGGCTCTGGCCCCGGCACTGGAGAAAAAGAAACGGCTGTTTCTCCTTTTGACCCATGACCACTGGGATCATACCGGACTGACGCAATGGATGAAGGCCCGGGGCGCCGCCGTGTTTGCCCACCGGGCTGCCGCGTATCCTCTGGGCGCGGATATGGAGCACCTCTGCCAAAGCGGGTACGAGATGTTCATGGCGGATTTCCCGGTGGAAGAGGGAAAGCTGGACTCCGTCCGAAAGCTGGCCGCGCCCCCTTGTCCCGCCGACGGATATCTGGAGGAGGGATCCTTTCTCACGGATGGCGACGTTTCGCTGAGCGTCCTTTATACACCCGGCCACTGCGCCTCCAGTGCCAGTTACTATGAGGCGGAGAGCGGGGCGCTGTTTTCCGGGGACGCCGTCCAATGCACAGGGTACTTTGGCGCCGGGATCCAGATCACCGATGCCGCGGCATACGGGACGAGTCTCGAAAAGGTCGGGAGCCTTCCTGTCCGGGCGATATACGGCGGTCATGAGACAGCCGTTGGACGTGCCGCGGTCTGCGCATATCTGGAACGGTCTGCGGAGATGGACTCCCGCATGATGCGTGCGGTTGTTGAGGCGTACCGTGAAGGGGACCGTGGAGCCATGCACATGGGAGATCTGGCGGCGGAGGTGGGACGAAGAGTCGGCGCCCCATATAACCGCCAGCTCTTTGGAACCACTGCCGCCTATCTGCGGAAGTATTTGTTTGGAGCCTGAGAGGGAGAGAATGGACTATGGAATCCAATGGAAACGCACAGTATTTCTTGTGTGACCGATGCGGGGCGGAGATTGACCTGCGGGAGCAGGTCACCCTTTGCCCGAAATGCGGCGGCCTTCTGGAGGTCGTTTATGATATGCGGGGCCTGCGGCGGTCTGCGCATCTTTTCCGCGAATTCCGGCAGGACTCGATTTGGCGGTGGCGGGACTTTTTCCCCGCCGTCAAAGACGAGCATATCGTTTCCCTGGGGGAGGGGGGCACCCCCCTCATCAAGTCCAAGTATCTGGGTCCCGCGCTGGGGATCGAAAATCTCTACTTCAAAAATGATACGCTCATGCCTACCGGGAGCTTCAAGGACAGAGGCTATTCTTTGGCAGTGAGCTATGCCATGGAAATCGGCGTCAAGCGGGGGATCACCTATTCCTCCGGCAATGCGGGGGCCTCCTTTGCAGCCTACTCCGCCCGTGCCGGGTTTCCGGGATTGGTAATGGTGGAGTATCTGGCAAGCCCCACGAAAAAAGCCATGATCATGCTGTACGGCGCCAAAAGCGCGGTGCTGCACTTCAAGGATTTCGCGCAAGTGGCGAAGCTGCTGGAGTATGCCGTGGGAGAGCTTGGCTGCTACGCGTTTGTGAACTTCATCAATCCCATCCGCCATGAAGCAATGAAGACCTACGCCTATGAAATCTACTCCCAGCTGAGGCGGCCGCCGGACTGGTCCTTCCATGGGACCGGCACCGGAGGCGGCGTATATGGCGCGTGGAAGGGCTACCGGGAGCTGGCGGAGATCGGTGTGACGGACCGGATCCCCCGCATGGCGGCGGTGCAGCCGGAATCGGTGGCCTGGATTAAGGCGGCCATCGACTCCGGTGCGGAGGAAGGGGCGCTGTTTGGAGAGGTGGGGCACACCATTGCCCAGAGCATCTGCGGAAACAGCCCTCTGCAGGGCGGGAAACGCCTGCTGCGCTGTATCCGGGAGTCCGGGGGCCTTGCCATGGCCGTCACGGACGATGAGATCCTGGAGGCCATGCAGGACCTGGGCCATGAGGGCATTGCCGCGGAACCCTCTTCTGCCGCCACGGTGGCCGCCTGCAAGCAGGCGGTGAAAGCCGGGAGGATCCATGCCCATGAGACGGTCGTCTGCACCATCACCGGTACCGCGTTCAAGCAGCCGTCTGTGGTGGAGCGCTTGGTATCCGCCCCGCAGCATACGCTGGAAGCTACCAATGAAGACCTGCGGAAACTGCTGGCAGAACTGGACATGCTGTGAGGTGATGGAATGAACAGGATCGCGGTAAACATCTTTGATGCGGCACGCACGCGCTTTTCTCCCGGATTGCTGGACCTGGAGGGGGACCGTGTCCTGTCGGTGAGCGGAGACCGCAGGTCTGACGGGGGGCAGTTGTATGTGGCTCCCGGGTTTATTGACAGTCATGCGCATGTCTATCCTGGCGTTACAGACTTGGGAATCTGTGCCGACGATATTGGCATCAAGCACGGTGTGCATCTCATTGTCGACGCAGGAAGCGCAGGCGCAGTGACCTTGCCCTGCTTTCGGGATGTTCTGGTGCCCATGCTGGACACGGAGGTGAAAGCGCTGCTGCACATCAGCAAGGCGGGGTTTGTGACAAAGCAGCCCTATGTGGATCCCCGTCTCATGGATGTGGATATGGCGGTGGACTGCATGAGGGAAAACAAGAAAGGTTTCCTGCTGGGGATCAAGGTGGCCAGCAGCGGAGCCATTGTGGAAAAGGCGGGCACAGAGCCCATTCGTCTTGCGGCGGAGGCTGCGGAGCGGGCAGGCTGCATACTGGTGGCGCATTACGGAGAGGGCCCGCCCACAAACGAAGAATGTATGGCGTTCATGCGCGGCGGAGATGTGATGACCCATATCTTTCACGGCCCCTTCAATTTGGCGGCGGCCATCCGCGCCAATCGCGGACGGCCAGTGGACACGCGCTGGAGCAGTCTCCCCAATCTGATGTGGAACCCTGATGGTTCTCCCATCCCGCCGCTGGAGCAGGCGCTCAAGCGCGGCGTGCGGCTTGATGTGGGGCATGGCGCTGCCAGCTTCTGCCTGCCTGTGGCTGCGGCGGTGATCCGGTCCGGATTCCGTGATTTCTCCATCAGCACGGATTTGCATGTCCGGAATGTCAACGGCGCTGTGCGGGGCATGCCGGAGACGATGTCCAAATTTCTCTCCTTGGGGATGACTTTGGCAGAGGTGGTGGCAGGTGTTACCAGCATTGCCGCCAGGAATTTGGGCCTTGCAAACTGGTGCGAGGACCTGGCTCGGCGGGCCACCATTTTCCGTGTGCGCAGGCCGCGTCCGGATGACATGCCCCTGGTGGATTCCTACGGCACCGTTATGGAAGTGGGAGAGCGGATCGAGCCGGTGGCCGTTGTCCGCGGAGGAGTCCTGACACCGCTCGCAGCCGATTGGCTTGGTGTATAGACGGACCGCCTGTACAACCCTTTCCGGCACGTCTGCCATTTCTCCCCCTGGCGGATCCGCCGGATGCGGGATCGCTGCGCGGCAGCCGGGCTGCCATGGGAAGCGGTACTGCCCATCGTGCGGCGGCCAAGGCCGGCTCCGACCTGGTTCAAAGGTCGGGGCCGGTCTTGTTTATCGGAAATACCAAAAAAGCCGGGGGCGCGGATAATTCCGCGCCCCCGGCTTTGCGTTGGGGGATTGTGAGGATCAGTCCTCGGCCAGCTTGCGGTATTTGGCGTAGCGGGTCTTGACGTCCTCGACCTCCTTGGCGTACAGAGCGTCCGCCTTGGCGGGGAAGTTGTTCTTCAGAGAGGCGAACCGGTTCTCGCCCATGAGGAAGTCCATGAGCTTGCTGGTATCCGGCTCGGGAGAATCCAGCTGGAAGGGGTTCTTGCCCTCGGCGATGCGCCGGGGATCATAGCGGTACAGATGCCAGTAGCCGCACTCCACAGCCTTCTTCATCTCGTCCTGAGAGCAGCTCATGCCGGCCTTGATGTGCTGCTCCAGGCAGGGGCAGTAGCAGATGACGATGGAGGGGCCGGGATAGGACTCGGCCTCCCGCAGGGCCTTCAGGGTCTGGGCCTGGTCGTAGCCCATGGCTACCTGGGCCACGTACACATAACCGTACTGCATCAGGATGCCGCCCAGGTCCTTCTTGGCCACCTGCTTGCCGCCGGCGGCGAACTTCGCCGTAGCGGAGGTGGGAGTGGCCTTGGAGGACTGACCGCCGGTGTTGGAGTACACCTCGGTATCCAGGACCAGCAGGTTCACGTCGCGGTTCTGCGCCATGACGTGGTCGATGCCGCCGAAGCCGATGTCGTAGGCCCAGCCGTCGCCGCCGATGGCCCAGATGGACTTCTTGGCCAGGAA
>CALWXI010000262.1 GCA_944385455.1 uncultured Oscillospiraceae bacterium
TCAAGGACGGCCGGACCCTCATCGACCTCATGGAGGCGGTGTGCGCCGCCGTGCCGGACCTGCGGATCCGCCTGGGGAGCCTGGAGCCCCGGACCATCACGGAGGACTTCTGCCGCCGGGCGTCGGCCCTGCCGAACCTCTGTCCCCAGTTCCACCTATCCCTGCAAAGCGGGTTCGACGAGACCCTCCGGCGGATGAACCGGAAGTACGACACCGCCCGGTACGCCCAGTCTGTTGCACTTTTAAACCAATATTTTGAGCATCCCGCCATCACCACGGACCTCATCACCGGCTTTCCCGGGGAGACGGAAGAGGAGTTCGCCCGGACGCTTCGCTTTCTGGAGCGGTGCGGCTTTGCCCAGATGCACATCTTCCCCTACTCCATCCGCCCCGGCACCCCGGCGGCGGAGATGGAGCAGGTCCCCAAGGCGGTGAAGGAGGAGCGGGCGGCCCGGGCCTCGGAGGTGGCCGCCCGGCTGCGGCGGAAGTATCTGGAGGGGTGCGTGGGACAGGTGTACCCGGTGCTCTTCGAGCAGCCCCGGGACGGCGCCTTCTTCGGCCGCGCCCCCAACTACATGGAGGTGCTGGCTCCCGGAGAAGGGCTGCACAACGAGATCCGCTCCGTGCGCATCACCGGCACCGACGGCCGGGCGCTGCAAGGAGAGATCCTGGAGGAAACGGTATGAAGAGTCACTTTTTCGCCTACATTTCCCGGATGCGCTTCATCCAGCGCTGGGCGCTGATGCGCAACACCGCCCCCGAAAACGTCCAGGAGCACAGCCATCAGGCGGCGGTGCTGGCCCACGCCCTGGCGGTGATCCGCAACCAGCGCTTCGGCGGCCATGTGGATCCCGGGGCGGTGGCGGTGGCGGCGCTGTACCACGACGCCGGGGAGATCCTCACCGGCGACATGCCCACCCCCATCAAGTACCACAACCCCGCCATCCGGGAGGCGTATAAGGACGTGGAGGCGGTGGCGGAGCAGAAGCTCCTGGCCATGCTGCCGGAGGAGCTGCAGCCGGTGTACGCCCCCATCCTCACCATCCGGGATGAAGAGACCGCCCGGCTGGTGAAGGCGGCGGACAAGCTCTCGGCGTACATCAAGTGCGTGGAGGAGCTGAAGGCCGGGAACATGGAGTTCCGGGAGGCGGCGGCCCAGACCCGGTCGGCCCTGGAGGGGTATGGACTGCCGGAGGTGGACTACTTCCTGGAGACGTTCCTGGAGAGCTTCTCCCTGACCCTGGACGAGCTGAAATAAGGGACGCGGCAGCCAGATGGCTGTCGCGTGATTTTTTGTCACAGGGACCGCCTCCCGAAGGGGACGAAGAGGAAGGGAGCCAGGCATGCGAGGAACGCAGAGACCGCCAGATGACCGGTGAGCTTGGCCAGAGCGGAGGTGACAATGGCGGTCCAGCTCTGGAGCAGCGAGACCGGAAGGGAGAGCGGGAGGAGCAGCTGCGGCGCCACAAGCTGCAGCAGGCACACCGCCGCGTCCGCGCCGGCGAAAATGGCGGCGCCTGCGGCGATCTCCCAGCGGGTCATGGACCGGAAGGCCCACAGTCCGCCTGCCAGCAGCACCAGTACGAAGAGGGCACCGTTCCAGAGAGCGGAGCGCAGGGGGGCGGCGGAGACCACGGAAGTCCCGTCGGCGCCGGTGGTTTCGGCGATGATGAAAAATCTGCCCAGGTACACCGTGAGGTAAAAGACGGCGGCGCCGGCCGCGGCGCAGAACACCGGCACGCGCCAGAGCGTGTTGGGACGGATGCGCATAGAGGCTCCCTCCTTCGTGCGGGACGCGCGGCGCGCGCTTTTTTTCAGGATAGCATACGGGGGCCTCATTGGCAAGGGCGCGTTCAGTTCATGGCGCCGGCGTTCTGGGCGAACAGCGCCGCCACCCGCTCCGCCGCGGCGGGACAGGAGGAAAGCTCCGGGTCCCGGGTCAGCAGGTCTTCGGCCGCCGCCTGGGCCTCCTTCAAAAGCAGCGTGTCGCAGCCGATGTCCGCCACCCGCAGGCCCGGCAATCCGTGCTGGCGCTGGCCGAAGAAGTCCCCCGGCCCCCGGAGGCGCAGGTCCTCCTCGGCGATGCGGAAGCCGTCGGTGGTGCGGGTCATCACCTCCAGCCGCTGCCGGGTCTCCTCGCTGCGGTTGTCGGAGATCAGAATGCAGTAGGACTGGTGCGTTCCCCGGCCCACCCGGCCCCGGAGCTGGTGGAGCTGGCTGAGGCCGAAGCGCTCGGCGTTCTCGATGACCATGACAGAGGCGTTGGGCACGTCCACCCCCACCTCGATGACGGTGGTGGACACCAGAATGTCCGTCTCCCCGGCGGAGAAGGCCGCCATGACGGCGTCCTTCTCCCGGGGCTTCATCCGCCCGTGGACGAAGGCCACCTTCAGATCCGGGAACACCTCCCGCTGGAGCATCCCGGCGTACTCCGTCACCGCCTTGCGCTCGCCCGCGGCCTCGTCCTCGCTCTCTTCCACCATGGGGCAGACGATATACGTCTGCCGTCCCTCCAGGCGCTGCCTGCGGATGAAGTCGTAGATCCGGGGGCGGTAGCTGCCGGGCACGGCGTAGGTCTTGACGCTGCGGCGGCCAGGGGGCAGCTGGTCGATGACGGACACGTCCAGATCGCCGTAAAGGATCAGGGCCAGTGTCCGGGGGATGGGGGTGGCGGACATCACCAGGGTGTGGGGATGGGACCCCTTGGCCGCCAGGGCCGCCCGCTGGGCCACGCCGAAGCGGTGCTGCTCGTCCGTCACCACCAGTCCCAGGTCCGCCCAGACCACGCCCCCGGTGAGCAGGGCGTGGGTGCCGATGACGAAGGAGATCTCCCCGGAGGCAAGGCCCGCCGACACCGCCCGCTTTTCGGCGGCGGGGGTGGAGCCGGTGAGCAGGGCGCAGCGCACCCCCAGCGGCTCCAGCAGGGCGGAGAGCCCGGCATAGTGCTGCCGGGCCAGGATCTCCGTGGGGGCCATCAGCGCCGCCTGGCGGCGGCTCTGCGCGCAGAAGTAGGCGCAGGCCGCGGCCACCATGGTCTTGCCGGAGCCCACGTCCCCCTGGCACAGGCGGTTCATGGGCACACCGGAGCGCATGTCCCCCAGGGCCTCGTCGATGCACCGCCGCTGGGCCTGGGTCAGGGCGAAGGGCAGGACGCGGTAAAAGACTTCCATGTCCGCATTGGCCATGGGGGGCACATGGACTACCTCCCGGCGGCGGCGCAGCCTCCCCAGGCCGATGGTGAAGAGGAACAGCTCCTCGAAGGCCAGCCGCCGCCGGGCCAGCTCCAGCGCCTCGGGACTCTCCGGGAAGTGGATGTTCTCATAGGCGTACTGGATGCGGCAGAGCTGGTGGGCCTGCCGCACCTCGTCGGGCAGCACGTCGGGCAGGATGCCGGTGCAGGCGTCCAGCCCCTGGCGGACGGACCGGGAGAGCAGCAGCTGGCTCACCCCGGCGGTGAGGGGATAGATGGGCACGATGCGGCAGGTGGCCTCCCGGCGGCCCAGGGGCTCCACGATGGGGGAGGCCATCCGCCGGTGCAGGAGGCTGCCCTCCGCCCGGCCGCAGAACACATA
>CALWXI010000263.1 GCA_944385455.1 uncultured Oscillospiraceae bacterium
TGGCCCCCAGAAGGTTGAAGTATTCAATGTGCATGGGCACGTCCATGGTGCGCAGCTTCATGCCCGCCATATCCTCGGGGCTGTTGATCTGGAAGCTGGAGGTGATGTTCCGGAAGCCGCTCTCGCCATAGCCCAGGCCCACCATGCCGTATTCCTCCAGGCTGTCCAGGGCGTTCCGGCCGATCTCGCCGTCCAGCACTGCGTAGGCGTGCTCGTTGCTGCTGAAGAGATAGGGGAGGTCGAAGATGTTGAAATCCTCGGAGATGTTGGCGAACAGGCCGCTGCTGTTGAGGACGAACTCATAGGTCCCGTTCAGGCAGCCTTCCACCATCTCGGAGTCCGAGCCCAGCTGGCCGCCCACATAGATATCCAGGCCGTACTTGTTGTTCGTCTCCTCCCGCAGACACTGGTCAAAATACACCTGGGCCTGATAGAAGGGATGTTCGCCGTCCATCAGGTTGGAGGAAATGCAGGAGAGCCATGTGTTTTCGGCTTCCCCCCAATCCTGCTCCCCGGATCCGTCCTGCGCATCTGCCGGAGGATCTTCCGAGACGGTCTCGCCAGAGGAATTCCCACAGCCTGCGATGGAAACCAGGAGTGACGCGGCACACAGCAATGCAAAAAGCTTCTTTATTTTCATTCCTCCATTATAAAAACGGTTTTTCAAACAAGGCCTAACGTCTAACGTCAGACCTTTATTGCATTATACAATCCCCACTGAGGCTTGTCAAGAAACGATTGTGAGATTCGTGCAGTCTGAACGGCTCAATCGTTTTACAAGTCAGTGGGGTCGATTGCATAAGCCTTCTGGATGGCGGCGGCGTCTGTCCGGATGATCTGAGATTTGGCCCAGAACTCCCGGTTCACCTCCAGATGATCCATCGCTGCCCGGCTGGCGCCCACGGAATCCCGGGCGCAGATGCAGTCGCACATCTGCTGATGGGAGATGCGTGTCTTGCTCCAGAGCGGCGTCTGGCGGCTGATGTCGCTGAACACTTCAACAGAGTAAATGATGATCGGCGTCAGGTTGCGGATCACCTGATTGTGGGTGCAAAGCGCGATGCACTCGTGGAACGCCTTGTCCACGGCGTGATGGGACTCATACGGCTCGTCCATGTCCACCACTTTTGCACAGTACGCCCGCAGCTTCTCCATGTCCTCTTCGTTGGCCCGCTGCGCCGCCAGATAAGCGGTCCATGGCTCGATCCTGGCCCGGACTTCCAGCAGATCCTGTGCCAGCTTCAGCTTGTCCTGCATGTAGGCAAATCCCAGAGGGTCCTCGCTCATGCCGGGGTTCCGCGTGACAAAGGTGCCCTTTCCGCGCCGGATCTCCACGATATTCCGGGCCACCAAAATTTTGAGAGCTTCCCGGATCGTGCTGCGGCCTACGTCCAGATATGCCATCAGCTCCACTTCCGTGGGGAGCTTGTCGTCCGGCTGCAGCTGCTGATCAATGATCATCTGGTTGATGCGATCGGCGATCTGCTCGGCCAGCGGCTTGTGGGGGATCTGGAGATCACTGAGTGTCGTAAGATCCATATATCCTCCTTGCTGTATTGGATTTTTTGGAATGCCGCCCGTGAGGGAAGGCGTTCCTCCCGGCCGGAGGCTCTCCGCATGGAACATGCCGCTTTTGACAATAGGGGGGAGGCGTCCGGCTCAGGCGTTGTTTATTATACCGATTCCCCGGAGGGTTGTAAAGAAAAAATTGCCAATTTGTTTGATCAGGGGGAAGGCTTGACTTTTTTTGGGAGCTGCATATAATTAAAATTAGAATGATTTTAATTTGAAAGCGGACCGTTGCGTATGACGAAATATGGAAAAAAGATCTGGGAGATCGTGGAAGCCTCCCGCGGCCATCCGACGGCGGAGCAGGTATTTGACGAGCTGCGGGGCGCCTGCCCCGGAGTGGCGCTGGCCACTGTGTACAACAATCTGAACCGGCTGTGCGGCGAGGGCCGCATCCGCAAAGTCTCGGTGGAGGGAATGCCGGACCGCTATGACCGCGCGGCGCGGCATGACCATCTGGTGTGCAGGAACTGCGGCAGGCTGACGGACGTGGATCTGGAGGATCTCACGGAGGAGCTGGAGCGGAAGGCGGGGGTTCCCATCCTGGCCTATGATCTCAAGCTGATCTATCTTTGCGGGGAGTGCCGGAAGGCACGGGAAAAGGAGGGACGGTAAAGAGGACGGGATTTTTGGATCGGATCGGGACGGCATCATTTACAAGAAAGGGGGAACGGATATGAGCAGATGGATATGCGGTGTCTGCGGGTATATCTACGATGAGGAGAAGGAGGGCACGCCCTTCCGGGAGCTGCCGGAGAGCTGGGCGTGTCCCCTGTGCAGGGCGGGGAAGCGGGCCTTTTCCCGGAAAACGGAGGAGGCGGCCAGGGCGCCGGCTCCTGCGGCGCCGTATCGGGGACAGACCCGGGGGCTGGGCGCCGGGGAGCTGGCGGCGGTGTGTTCCAATCTGGCCCGGGGCTGTGAAAAACAGCATCAGGACCGTGAGGCGGCGCTGTTTCGGGAACTGGCGGACTATTTCACAGCCGCGGTGCCGCCGGTGCCGGAGGCCGGGACGGAAAAGCTGCTGGAGCTTGTCCGGAAGGATCTGGAGGAAGGATATCCGGCACTCAGCGCCGCGGCGTCGGCGGAGGGGGACCGGGGGACCCAGCGGATCTGCGTGTGGGGCGAGAAAGTGACGCGGATGCTGGAGGCGCTCCTGAGCCGGTATCAGGAGGAGGGCGCGGCCTTTTTGCAGGATACCCAGGTGTGGGTGTGCAGCGTCTGCGGCTTCCTCTATGTGGGAGACGAGGCGCCGGAGCTGTGTCCGGTGTGCAAGGTCCCCGCGTGGAAATTTGAAAAGGTGGAAGGGAGGCGCTGAGAAATGGAGCGGATCGCGGTGAGAAATCTGCGCTTGTGCACGAAGGACTGCCTGTGCCTGTATGTCTGCCCCACCGGGGCCACGGACACGGAGAACAGTATCATCGACGCCGGCAAATGCGTGGGCTGCGGCGTGTGCGCCGATGCCTGTCCCAGCGGGGCCATCTCCATGGTCCCCGCTGACTACCCGCCTCAGCAGAAGAAAGCGGAGGACGTGACGGCGGCGGCTTATGCGCTGGCTTCCGGAAAAGCGGTCCAGGAGAAGCTGGCAGCCCAGCTGGCGGCGGAGACGCCGTCGCCGGAGCTTGCCCGGCTGCTGGCGGCCGCGGCGAAGTCCATCCGTTTGGTGAATGAGGATCTGCTGCGGGAGGCAGGCTATATGCTGCCCCAGAGCGCCAATGCCCGCCGCCTGCTGGAGTCGTGGACCGCCAGCCCTCCGGGGCCGGATTTCCCGGCGGCGGCGGTCAGGGAGCTGCTGGAACGCATCCCCTGCAACGAAGAACCGAAAGGAGAAACAACGCCTATGAGCAAGTGGAAATGCAAGGTCTGCGGCTATATCTATGAGGGCGAGAAGCTGCCGGAGGATTTTGCCTGTCCGGTGTGCCGCCAGCCCGCCTCCTCCTTTGAGAAGATCGAGGAGGCGCCCGCTCCCGCCCCAGACGCCGGGAAGTACGCCGGCACTCAGACGGAGAAGAACCTCCAGGCGGCCTTTTCCGGGGAATCCGAGGCCCGGAACAAGTACACCTATTTCGCCGATGTGGCCCAGCGGGAGGGATATGAGCAGATCGCGGCCCTGTTCCGCAAGACCGCCGAGAACGAGCGGTCCCACGCCAAGATGTGGTTTGAGGAGCTCCGCGGCGTGGGCGGCACGGCGGAGAACCTGCTCCACGCCGCGGAGGGAGAGCACTACGAGTGGACGGACATGTACGACGGCTTTGCCAAAACCGCCGAGGCGGAGGGCTTCCCGGAGCTGGCCGCCAAGTTCCGCCTGGTGGCCGCCATCGAAAAACGCCATGAGGAGCGCTACCGGGCGCTGCTGCGGAACGTGGAGACCGCCCAGGTGTTCGCCAAAAGCTCCGTCAAGGTGTGGGAGTGCCGCAACTGCGGCCACATCGCCGTGGGCACCAGCGCCCCGGAGGCGTGTCCCACCTGCGGCTACGCCCAGAGCTTTTTCGAGATCCATTGCGAGGAGTACTGAGGTTTCCCGCACAAATCAGAACGCCCCGGGGCCGCGCCTTATGTGCGCGGCCCCGGGGCGTTTTTCAGGAGACGCGCTGGATGGAGATCCGCACGCGCCAGCGGGGCAGGACGGAGCAGGGAGCGTCCCGGGCGATTCGCTCCTCCCGGAATACCGACAGGGCAAGGCCGATCAGGCCCAGATTCATGACGGTGCTCCAGTTGCCCACCACCAGGGGGAAGGAAGCTCCCAGCAGTGTGAACCCCAGGCTCCAGGCTGCGCTGCACAGGGCCTGGAGGCACAGCACCACCGTCGCCGCCAGCACCACCGCCCTTCCCAGCTGGCTCTGGTGCCGGGCCCGGCGGCGCAGGAGCCACGCGGCCAGCAGCGCGAAAGTCAGTACCACCGCCAGGAAGGGCAGCCATCCCAGCTTGCAGATGAGGGTGGTCAGGAAGGCGTCGCTTGCGCAATTGGGCACCAGTGGGTAAGGATCGGGGGATGCAGCTCCGGTCCAATCGCCCTCCCCCAGCCAGCGGGCCGAGGACAGCGCCTGACGGATGGTCAGGGCAGTGTAACCCCCGCCCAGAGGATCCAGCTCCGGGTGGAGGGCCGCTGCCAGCCGCCGGCCGCGCAGGAAGACAGCGGCCATGGGAGCCGCCGCCGCGGCGGCAAAGGCGGCTGCGGCGCAGGCGGTTTTTCTTCGCCCCAGGCCGAACCAGTCGTGCCGGGCGGCGGAAAAAAGCAGCAGCGCGGCGGTGAGCAGCAGCGCCAGCAAGGCGAAGGTATAGGGGATCAGCAGGCAGACCATGGCTGGGGGGATGATGCCCGCCGCAGTGAGGGCCAGTCCGCTCCAGCCGCCGCGGCGGCGGGCGCAGGCCCAGCAGGCGTATACCACCGGCAGCCACAGCGCGGCATACCGGGCGGCGTAGGAGACGCCGGCGATCCGGGGACAGTGCGCCGTCATGGCCAGGCACACCGCCAGGGTCCCCAGGTAGAGGGCGCCGGGGCGGCGGCCCAGGGCGGAGAAGTCCAGAAGGTAGCCCGCCAGCAGGGCGACGCTCCCCAGCACCACCGCCAGTGCCGCCCGCGCCGGGTCCGCGCGGTCATAGGTCCACCCGGCTGTCAGATGTACCCGCAGCACGGCGCCCGCCGCCGCCAGTATCAGGGACAGCGCCAGCGGTCCCCACTGGGGGTCGGGACGATGGATCCGGTCCAGCTCCGCGCCCACGGACACCGGGTCTCCCATCTCCTCCACCGCCAGGGCCTCGGCGTTCTCCCGGCCCTCCGCTGCGAAGGCGTCCCGCTGGTCCTCCAGATGATGCGCCAGCTCCCGGGTGAGCACCGGCCGGGCCCGGCGCCAGCGGATCTGGGCCGCCGCCGTCTCCAGCCAGGCTTGGATCGTTTCACGCTCCGGCACAGCAGGCGCCTCCCTTCAACACCCGGTGCATCGCCCGGGCGTACCGCTGCCAGGACGCCTCCTTCTCCGTCAGGGCGCAGCGGCCCTGGTCCGTCAGATGGTAGTAGCGCCGGGGCTTGCCTGCGGCGGCCTCCCGCTCGTAGGCGGTGACCAGCCCCTTCTCCTCCAGGCCGTGGAGCAGGGGATAGAGCGTTCCGGCCTTGAGATGGAAGGTGTCGTCGGAGCGGGCGCGCAGCGTCTCCATCATCTCATAGCCATACAGGTCCCGCTCCTCCAGGAGCTTGAGCACCAGCAGCGCCATGCTGCCGCTGACCAGACTTCGATCCAGATCCATGCAGATCCCTCCTATATAGATATTCGATATATCGGATTATATATCGGGAATCTATATTTGTCGAGCCGGAAAGCGGTCCCCTTGCCGAGACGGCGGGATTCTGATAGGATGGAGACAAACGTTGCGGGAAAGGAGGCGGAGACATGGAGCGGTTCTGGCTCTCGCCGGCATTTCTGGAGTGGGTCGTCTGGCGGCAGGTGGGGAAGCCCCAGGACCCCGGGCCGCTGGAGCGGTGTTACGCCATCTGGGAGCATGCCCGGCAGCTCATTGAGGAGCGGGGGGCGGACGCCTTCTGCCGCGGCGACGCCATTTTGAACCTGAAGCGGTGCCTGGAGCTGCGGACGAGGACGCTGGAGGCATGCTACCGCTTCCGGGCCATCCCGCTGGAGAACAAGCCCAAGGGACATTATGAGCTGCTGGAGCGATACGGTGTGGCACGGCCCTTCCTGGTGCGGCACCTGCTGGAGGTGCGCAATGCCATTGAGCATCAGGACGCCCAGGCGCCGGACGAGACGCGGTGCCGGGAGCTGCTGGATGTGGTGTGGTACTATCTCAAGTCCACAGACGCCCTGACCCGGGAGGTGGGGACGGAATTTCTCTTCGGACAGGG